>CAZFPO010000014.1:13861-46043 GCA_964521105.1 uncultured Lentimicrobiaceae bacterium
AGTGCCGAAATTAAAATGATGGTCGAAGATGTAATGAAATCAACACACGACATCGAAAAAATAATTTCAAAATACAATGGTTTTATTTCCGATTCAAAACTCGAAACTTTGTCCAACTCCTTTTCAAATCAATTAACCATTCGAGTTCCAGTGGCAAGTTTTGACAAAGTCATTAATGAAATTACGCCTTTAGCGGAATATATCGACCATCGAAATGTAGTTTCGGAAGATGTAACTAAAAATTACGTTGATACAGAAGTCCGCTTAAAAAATAAAAAAGAGGTTGAAAAACGTTTCATCGAGGTACTTCGCAATCAAGCTAAAACAGTTCGCGATATCATGGAAGTTGAACGTCAACTTAATGAAATTCGCTCCGAAATCGAATCTGCCGAAAGTTATTTAAACTCTTTGAAAAATCAAATTAGTTTAAGCACCATTACAGTCGAAATTTATCAAACAGTTAATTATCAACAACCACCAAAAGTATACACCAAATCAATTTTTTCGGAAATGGGTAATGCCTTAAAAAATGGGTGGAATGGAATAGTATCTGTATTTATTTTGATACTCAATTTGTGGCCATTACTCTTTATTTTAATTGTGGCTTTAGTTGTTGTTTATTTTGTAAAATGGCGAAAACGCAAATAGGTTTATAAACATTAGTGTGTGAAAAAAAAAAGAGGAAAAAATATTTTTTTGATAAAATACTTTTTTATGTAAAAATATTTCTATCTTTGCAGTCCGAAATAAAATAACAAACGATATTAAAGTTAAAAAACATGTATTTATCATCTGATGTAAAAAAAGAAATTTTCGCTCAATACGGAAAATCAGAAACAAACACTGGCTCTGTTGAGAGTCAAGTTGCTCTATTTACTCATAGAATTAAACATTTGACTGAACATTTAAAAGCTAACAAAAAGGACAATGTTACACGCCGTTCTTTAGTTTTGATGGTTGGTCGTCGCCGTAAATTTCTTGATTATGTTAAATCTAAAGATATCGAAAGATATAGATCGATTATTAAAGAGCTTGGTCTCAGAAAATAGTCGAAAAAAATAGACTTTCAAAAAGGCAATTCCTAAAATTGCCTTTTTGTGTTTAAATTAATTTAAAAGAAAATATTATAATAAATTCCAAAAAAATGACCATTAATAATCAAAAAATCACATTACCAGACGGAAGAGAAATCACAATTGAAACAGGTAAATTAGCAAAACAAGCCGATGGCTCAGTAGTTGTAAAAATGGGCGACACTATGCTTTTAGCAACGGTTTGTTGCAAACAAGATGCAGCAGAAAACGTGGATTTTATGCCTTTGTCTGTTGAATATCAGGAAAAATATGCTGCAATGGGACGTTTCCCAGGCGGATTTTTTAAACGCGAAGCTCGTCTGTCGGAATACGAAATTTTGATTTCTCGTCTTGTTGATAGAGCTCTTCGTCCTCTTTTCCCCGAAGATTTTCATGCCGAAACTCAGGTATTAATTACTCTTATATCGGGCGACAAAAATAATTTACCCGACGCATTGGCTTGTTTAGCGGCTTCATCTGCTTTAATGGTTTCGGATATCCCTTTTAACGGTCCAGTTGCCGAAGTTCGTGTGGCTCGTGTAAATGGTAAGTTTGTTGTAAATCCTGATCTCGAACAACTCGAAACAGCCGATATCGACCTTATGATTGCAGGTTCAATTAAAGATATTGTAATGGTTGAGGGCGAAATGAAAGAAGTTCAGGAAATTGACATGATTGAAGCAATTCGCGTTGGTCATAACGCCATCAAAACTCTTTGCGAAGGTCAAATGCAGCTTGCTTCAAAAGTTGAAAAAGCTCAAAACAAACGCGTTTATTGTCACGAAAACAATGACGAAGATCTTAAAAATAGAATGTATGCTGAATTAACTGAAAAAGTTTACCAAATCAGTAAATCACAATCGGCTAAACACGAACGCAGTGAAGCATGGGATAAAGTGTTAGAAGAGTTTTTGTCAACTATTCCCGAAGATGAATTAGCTGAAAAAAAACCTCTTGCAAAACGTTATTACGAAAATTTGTTATATGACGTAGTCAGAAAAATGATTTTAGAGGATAAAATTCGTTTAGATGGTCGAAAAACTGATCAGATTCGTCCTATTTGGTGCGAAGTTGATTATTTACCATCGGCTCATGGTTCGGCTATCTTTACACGTGGCGAAACTCAATCCCTCACTACTTGTACACTTGGCTCTAAACTCGACCAACAAACTATTGATGGAGCATTTATCGAAGGCTCAAGTAACTTTATTCTTCATTATAACTTTCCTCCATTTTCAACGGGTGAAGTTAAACCAATGAGAGGTACTGGCAGACGCGAAGTTGGTCATGGAAATCTTGCTCTTAGGGCTTTAAAACCCGTAATTCCTTCGGGTGAGGCTAACCCATACACTATTCGTTTAGTTTCTGATATTTTAGAATCAAATGGGTCATCATCAATGGCAACTGTTTGTGCTGGAACATTAGCGTTAATGGATGCAGGTGTTAAAATTTCAAAACCAGTTTCAGGAATTGCCATGGGTTTAATTACCGATGCAAAATCTGGAAAATATGCGATTTTAAGCGATATCCTTGGCGATGAAGACCACCTTGGCGATATGGATTTTAAAGTTACCGGTACAAAAGATGGAATTACTGCTTGCCAAATGGATATTAAAGTGGATGGACTATCTTTTGAAGTTCTATCTCAAGCATTAGAGCAAGCTCGTTTGGGACGACTTCATATTTTAGGTGAAATAACAAAAGTTATCGACACACCTCGCGAAGATTACAAACCATTTGTTCCTCGAATAGTAAAAACAACTATTCCTCGTGAGTTTATCGGAGCAATTATTGGACCTGGTGGAAAAAATATTCAAGAACTTCAGCGTCAAACGGGTGCTACAATTGTTATTGAAGAAGTTGGTGAATTTGGAGTTATTGACATTATGTCAAACTCAAAAGAGGCATTAGACACAGTTTTGGCTCGCATTAAGGGCGTAGCTGCAGTTGCTGAGGTTGGTGAAGTGTACGACGGAAAAGTGAAAACTCTTCAACCTTACGGGGCGTTTGTTGAAATTTTACCTGGAAAGGAAGGCTTACTCCATATTTCGGAAGTTACTTGGGAACGTTTAGAAAACATCGAAACGGTTTTAAAAGTTGGCGATATTATTAAAGTTAAACTTTTGGATATTGATAAAAAAACGAATAAGTATAAATTATCACATAAGGTACTTATCCCGAAACCTGAAAAAGAAAACAAACAATAGACATTATTAAAAAGTTTAATTCTAAAAATTTTCTTAAATAAGAAACATTTCAATTTGTTTTTGTAACAAAACCATTTTGCATTCGTACAAATCGGTATTCGTGCATAAATACAACAATTCAATTTAATTTATAAAAGGTTATGAGACAACTCAAAATTTCGAAACAGGTTACTAATCGCGAAACAGCTTCTTTAGACAAATATCTTCAAGAAATTGGTAAAGTAGAATTAATTACAGCCGATGAAGAAGTTGAACTAGCTCGAAGAATTAAAGCTGGCGACCAAGTTGCCCTTGAAAAACTTACTAAAGCTAACCTGCGTTTCGTGGTTTCTGTATCTAAACAGTATCAAAATCAGGGTTTAAGTTTGCCCGATTTAATTAATGAAGGCAACTTGGGTTTAATTAAAGCAGCCCAACGATTCGACGAAACAAGAGGTTTCAAATTTATTTCCTATGCTGTTTGGTGGATTCGTCAATCAATTTTACAAGCGTTGGCTGAACAATCACGTATTGTTCGATTACCACTTAATAAAATTGGTTCAATAAATAAAATCAATAAAGCATACGCTCATCTTGAACAAGAATTTGAACGTGAACCCAATGTTGAAGAAATTGCAGATTTGCTTGATATCTCTGAAACGGAAGTTAAGGAGTCTCTTCGTAATTCAGGACGTCATCTTTCAATGGATGCTCCATTGGTTCAGGATGAAGAAAATAATATGTATGACGTAATTCGCAGCGAAGATAGTCCTACTCCCGAAACAGGTTTGATGTATGAGTCGCTCCGTAAAGAAATTGAAAGAGCCATTTCAACTTTACCACAACGCGAAGCGGATGTTATTCGATACTACTTCGGACTCGAGGGTAAACACCCGATGACACTTGAAGAAATTGGTGAAAAATTTGATTTAACTCGCGAAAGAGTTCGACAAATTAAAGAAAAAGCCATCCGCAGATTAAAACACGTTTCTAGAAGTAAGATTTTGAAATCGTATTTAGGATAAAAAATAAAAAGCGAACTTTACGGTTCGCTTTTTTTATCTTTGCAAAAAAAATTCTTATGAAACACCTTATCGCACCATCAATTCTTTCGGCTGATTTTGCCAACTTATCAAAAGATATCGAAATGATAAACTTGAGCCAAGCCGATTGGTTTCATGTCGACATCATGGATGGTGTTTTTGTTCCAAATATTTCAATTGGATTTCCAGTGATTGAAGCGATAAAACGCTATGCTCAAAAACCTTTGGATGTTCATTTAATGATAGTAAATCCTGATTTGTATATTAAACGTTTTGCTCAAGCAGGTGCGAATATTCTGACGGTTCATTACGAAGCTTGTTCCCATTTGCATCGAACCATCCAGAGCATTAAGTCCGAAAATATGAAAGCCGGAGTGGTTCTTAATCCTCATTCACCAATAAGTTTGCTCGAAGATATTGTTGCCGATTGCGATTTAGTGTTGTTAATGTCGGTTAATCCAGGTTTTGGTGGGCAAAAATTTATTGAGCAAACCTATTCAAAAATTGAAAAACTTAAGAATATAATTATCCAAAAAAATGCTCAAACATTAATTGAAATTGATGGTGGGGTAGATATATCCAATGCCAAAAAACTGGTGGATTGTGGTGCCGATGTTCTGGTTGCCGGAAATGCTGTGTTTAAAGCCCCATCTCCAACGGATGCAATTTTATCTTTGAAAAATGTATAACTGATGTACGAAGTCTCAGACCGTTGTACGAAGTCTCTGACTTCGTACTCACTGACTGACTTCGTACAACAAACATTTATTCAATTTTTATTTTCACCCCTTCCAACTCAACTAAATCACCAGCACGGAGTTTTTTTCTTTTTTGAAACTCAATTTCACCGTTTACTCTTACTTCACCATCAGTTATTATTCCATTTGCTTGACCACCAGTTTCAACAACTCCTAAAAGTTTAAGTAATTTATTAAGCTCAATAAATTCGGTTTTTAGCTGAAATGTGTCCATAAATTATGTGTTTTGTTTATAAAAAAACTACTCAAACATTATACGTTCAATGTAATCTCGATAATCAGCCATAGACATTTCGATTAAAGCCAAGGCTTCCTCGCGATTGTATGTATGTGTAATTTGACAGCGACTTACTTTGTCGTTGGGCATTTCTTTGTAGGTTAAAAAATAATGTTTTAGGCGATTAACAACCGAATCGGGTATTTGTGAAATATCGGTGTAATGAGAGTAAACTGCATCATCTTGTAAAATGGCAATAATTTTATCATCCGCTTGATTTCCATCAATCATTTTAAAGCCACCTATTGGATAAGCTCTTACTAAAATGTCGCCATGAGCTATATCTTTTTCGGTCAAAATACAAACATCTAATGGGTCACCATCGCCAATTATATTTGGGTTATTTAAAGCCTCAGCGGATGCTTGACCAACTCTTTTTCCGCAATAAGTTTGTGGCAAAAAACCGTAGAGAGCAGGTAAAATGCTCGAAAATTTTTGAGGACGATCAATGGTTAAATAGCCGGTGGTTTTATCTATTTCATATTTCACGGTATCTGTTGGAACCATTTCGATAAAACAAGTGAGTTCTTCGGGTGCTTCTTCACCAATTTCTACCCCATGCCATGGATGCGCTTTATGTCGTAATCCTAAAAGTTTTCCAATTGGATCTATCGATATTTTTTTTGCCATTTTTAATTATGTTTATAATTTTAAATACTTCTCATCGTGTTATGCCTAAAAATACTAATTTTGAGCAAAATAACTAGAATGAGAGCAAAGATATATCAATTTTTTATAATCACTGTTTATATTGCAATATCTTTGTGTAACGTTAAAGCTCAAACGTATCAAATTTCGGGTAGAGTAATTGATGAAACTACAAAAGAACCCCTTGCTTTTGTAAATATTATTGCTAACCAAGGAAAAATTGGTGCTACCAGTTCTATCGAAGGTTATTTTTCATTAAAATCCAATGAACCAATCGATTCTGTTCGTCTTAGTTATATGGGTTATAAGACTAAAACTATTTACAAACCTTTTTCGTTACCTTTAAATGTAAGTTTACAGCGACAAGAATATGAATTAAAAGAGGTTGTAATTCTTCCAGTTGAAAATCCTGCCCATCGAATTATTAATAAAACCATCGAAAATAGAAATTTGAATAATCCATTCAAAAACAGCTCATTTAGCTATATTTCGTATAACAAAATGATTTTTACTTCGGATATTATTACCGATACAACTATTATTAAGCGTATTGCCGACACAACTATTACCGACTCCGTTAAATTGGAAGATAAACGAACCTTTGATTTTTTTACCGAACAGCATTTGTTTATGATGGAAAATGTAAATTACCGAATTTTTAAAGCCCCTTCATCAAATTACGAAAAGGTAATAGCTTCAAAAATTTCAGGATTTAAAGATCCACTATTTTCATTGTTAACTACTCAAATTCAGGGAATCTCTTTTTATGATGAAATGTTTATTATCCTTGATAAAAAGTATGTGAATCCAATAAGTAATGGGAGCACATCAAAGTACTTTTTTTTGATGCAAGACACACTTTATCATAATACCGATACCATATTTGTAATTTCGTATCGCCCTCGACTAAATACTAAGTTTGATGCACTAAAAGGATTACTTTATATAAATACTAATGGATATGCTATTCAAAACGTTACTGCTGTTCCAGCTCGAGAAGAGGGTGGAATTTCAATAAATATTCAACAACAATACGAACTAATTGATAGCACTAAATGGTTTCCTGTTCAGCTAAATACCGAACTATATTTTAAAAACTTACAAGTAAATAATTCTCGAATTATTGCAAAAGGTTGGTCGTACATTAAAGAAATTCAACTCAATCCTAAACTTCGACGCAGAGATTTTGGAGATGTGGATATTGATTTAGACGTGGTTTCTGATAAACAAAGCGAAAAACTATTAAACACCTATCGAATTCAGCCATTAACAGCTCAGGAAATTAAAACATATTATGTAATTGATAGCATTGGTAAAAAGGAAAATTTGGAGCAATCGTTAACAATTATCAAAACATTATCATCGGGATATTATCCGATTGGTTGGTTTGATATTGATTTAGAAAAAGTTTTAAGATATAATGTATACGAAGGTTTTCGGTTAGGATTTGGAGCAAAAACTAATCGGAGTTTGTTTAATAATGTGTCAATAGGAGCATACTACGGTTATGGCTTTTCTAATTATTATTCAAATTTTGGTGGGAATATCGAAGCAATGATTTTGCGAAAAAAAGATTTCAAGTTTAATTTGAGTTATGTTTATGATGTTTTCGAAAATGGTAATTTCCCATTATTTTTTAACTCAAATAATATGCTTGGTTCTGATCAATTCAGAAATGTTTTTGTGAGTCGATTTAATCATCACGAAATATTTCAGGCATCTATTTCTAGCAAAATATCTAAGTACTTAACCGTGAAAGCAGCGATTGAACGTCAGGAAATTTTACCAGGTTTTAACTACAAATTCCGAGATTTGAATACAAATTTGATGTTCGACAATGAACATTCAGCCGTTTTAAGTCAACTAAAACTTGCGTTTAGATTTGCATATAAGGAAAGAAATATTAATAATGGCGATTTTAAGTTTGTTGTAAATTCCGATTATCCCGTGTTAATTTTTCAATTTACTCATGCTTTTAATGATTTATTGCAATCAAATTATTCGTTCAATAAAGTTAATCTATCTTTTCAAAAATCGATTATTACAAAATATTATGGGAAAACAAATCTTTTTATAACAGCAAGTTTTACCGATAAAACCCTGCCTTTATGGGGTATGCATGCTTTTACTTCGGGCTTAAACAATGAGTATGTTTTTTCGGCGAATTCATTCTCGACAATGCCTTTTAATACATTTTATGCATCGAGCCACCTAAGTGTCTTTTTAAATCATAATTTTGGAAAGTTATTAATTAGAACCAAAAAAATTGAACCGGAGTTTGTTCTTCATCATAACTTTTGTTTTGGTTGGCTTAATTCAAATTCAACAGTCTCAAATCGAGAGATTGTAACTCCACAAAATGGTTATTTTGAATCGGGATTAATGGTAAATAATATTATTAACCTAAAATTATATTCACTTGGATTAGGTGCTTTTTATACTTATGGTGAATATGCCTCAAAGGATTTTTATCGTAATATTGCAGCAAAATGGGTATTGACATTTCCATTTTAATAAAACTAACTAATAGAATGAAAAAAATAATTATAATTATACTTCTAATACCGCTAAATATATTTTCCCAAAATTTTCCAACCAATAACGACTCCACTTGGGTTTACTATTTTATAAATTCATTTTTCGATAGTTTAAATCATATTCATAAAACCGAAAAGCTCGATTCAACCATAACTCTCCTAAATAAAACAAATAAGTTTAATGGTGTTATTTTGATATCTCAAAATTCCAATATAATATTTCATAAAGCTTTTGGATTTTCAAATTATAAAACCAAAGCAAAACTCACCACCAATTCAATTTTTGAGTTAGCTTCCGTTTCAAAGCAATTTACCGCAATCGCAATTTTAAAATTGTATCAAGAAGGAAAATTACAATTAAACGACTCTATTGAAAAGTTTATTCCAAATTTTCCATATAAAAAACGAACTATTCATCAACTTTTGTGTCATCGATCTGGCTTGCCCGATTACTATGCTTTTACTTGGGGAAGCTGGAAAAACACCGATTCGATGATGACCAATAAGGATATGGTGGAAATTATGTGTAAAAGAAAGCCCAAAGCCTTATTTTATGCCAATAAAAAATTTGAATATTCAAATACTGGATATGCCGTACTAGCTCGAATTGTAGAAGTCGTTTCGGGAAAAGATTTTGGCGAATATATTAGCGAGAATTTCTTTAAACCATTAGCAATGAAAAATTCTTTTATAAGAACTCATGAACCTAAAAATCTCTCTATTTACAAAACGATAGGTCATTCCTCAGGTAAAGGATTACGAAAAGAAAACTATTTAAATGGTTGTGTGGGCGATAAAGGAGTTTGGTCTACTCCATTTGACCTAAATTTATGGGATAAAGCATTGTTTAGTGGAAAAGTCATAAACGACACCATATTAAAACTTGCACTTTTGCCGAAAAATCCAGAAATGAGCTTGGAAAAAAATTATGGATACGGATTTCGTTTAGGAGTATTGTATAAAGGTGTAAATTTAGTCTATCATGGTGGTCTTTGGGGTGGATACAACACCCTTTATATTCATAGAATTCCCGACAATATTAATATTGTCGTTTTGAGTAATGTTGATAATAAAAGTTTTAAATATCAAAGCATTAAATGGATTGGAATTTTAGAGCAACTTTGATATATTTCGATAATTAACATTAAAAACATTTTTTCATAAATGACTTTGCTTAAAAACTGATAAAAAAAATATTTTTTTTTATTTAATAATTAATTGTAATTTTACATTATTATTAATATTCATTATTATGAAAACCTCACGTTTATCATCTCCTAAATGGATAATTATTTCAGCTATTGTATCCACCGTTTTTCTTACCTCTTGTTACAAAGATAAAGATTTTGATTTCGACAAAATGGCTGGAAACAAGTACGAATCGGAGTGGGCAATTCCGGTTATAAATAAAAAATATTACTTAAACGATTTAATTGCCGACACCATGAGTTATGTTGTTCAAGACAACAACACTTTTTTAACGGTTATTCATTATACCGGCGATTTATGGACGAGCAAAGCGGAAGATATTTTTATTTTAAACGACCAAAACGACTCGTATTCGGCAAATTCGGTTGCACCAACAACACCTCCAAGCGGTGCCTATTACGAATTAGATTTTAGCAATTCAATAACGCTTGATTTTGGCTCTATTAACGACATCGACTCAATTTTATTTAAGTCGGGAATGTTCCAAGCAATAGTTAATACTAATATAAACCATAATTGCGAATTAATTGTTTCGTTTCCCGATGTAGTTAATGAACTTACCGGACAAAACTTATCGTTTAACTTGGCAATGCCGTATGATGGTGTGGGTAATTTTGCTTCGGGGTCTACAAATATATCGCTTGCTAATTACAAAATGCGTTTACTAACCTCAAATTCATTACCTGTAAATTATAAAATTAAAGTTTACAACGATGGTAGACCGTTCGACATACCAAATTATAGCTTTAGTATTAACACTAACTTTAACGATTTAAAGTTCAAATACATGTTTGGTTATTTCGGACAACTAACCAATAATTTAACCGATACAATTAGCATCAAACTTTTCCGCAATAATTACGAAAACAGCATCACACTTCGTGAGTTAAAAGCTCATTTGTTTATGAAAAACTCTTTTGGTGCTCCCTTAGAATTTACAGTAAATAACTTTTCAATTTTCACTGGAGGACAATCTCGAAATGTAATTAATCCGGGATATCAAGTGGCAGGTCCATATCCAACTCTTAGTCAATTTGGACAAACCATTAGTAAACACGATACTACCTATTTAAACCCGAACGTATTAGAAATTTCACCAAAATATATGGCTTTTAACGCCGATGGAGTAATTAACCCTCAAAATAACCCTTCAATTCGCAATTTTGTAACCGATAAAAGTCAATATAGCATTGATGCTCGTCTTGAATTACCAATGGAAGGTAAGATACATTATTTCACATTTATCGATACTTTGGAATTTTTCTTCGAAAATATCGATCAAATTGAATACACTAACTTTAGGGTTTATATTGAAAATACTTTCCCTATCGATGCCGAAATGCAAATATATTTTGCCGATACAGCTCATGTTATTCTCGATTCGATGCTCGTTAGCCGTAGCATTATTCCATCGGGTGTAGTTGGTCCTGCTCCGGCATATTACACCACAGCTCCAGGTATAAAGTCGCTGTCGATTCTTTTTAACAAACAGCGATTATCTCGTTTATCTAGTACAAAATGGCTTATTGTATATGCCCGTTTGAATTCGTATAACAATGGCTCAACATTTATAAAATTATACGGAAATCAATCGGTTTATATTTCGGTTGGCACTCGAGTTAAAATTAATGCCGATTACTAACCTTTAAAACTACAACTATGAAAAAAATATATATTTTTTTACTTTTAGTTATTGGCGTTCTTGGTTCTGTTTTTTCGCAAGACCGAATGATGACACACATGACAAGTATTCCGCAAGCTATCGAAAATAATCCATCTATAACGGTTCCTTATAAATTTTATTTGGGGTTTCCTGGCTTCAGTTCGTTTAATATGAGTTTTCAAAATCCATTTGCCTATAACGATATCATTAAACGCCGCTCAGACGACTCACTTTATGTTGACCAGCAAGGATTTATTAACAATTTTGCCAAAAATAATTTAATGGCGATTGATTTAAAAATTAATTTAATTGATTTTGGATTCAGGGTTAAAAAGAACTTTTTCACTTTTACTCAAAGTGTTCGTAGTCAATTTTACTTTTCATATCCTAAAGATTTGTTTGTTCTACTTTTAAATGGAAATGTTTCCTTTATGGAGGCTGATAAAACGGTTGAGTTTAAAAAACTACGAATCAATAGCTCGGTATATACCGAAACAGCTATTGGCTTTCAACGAAATTTAACTAACAAAATTAATATTGGTGCAAGGTTGAAATATTTACAAGGTTTTGCAAACGTTCAAACGGATAATTCATATTTTTCATTATATACTAACCCCGATAATTATAATTTAACTATTAAGAGCGAATTTGGGGTAAATGTTTCATCAATTGTTAATGCTAATGGTGATGTTGAGGTTGGTAGTTTTACCAAAAACCCAGGAATAGCTCTCGACCTTGGGGGCACTTATCGTTTTTCTGACGAATTAGCTGTTGGAGCTAGTCTTATTGATTTCGGATTTATTCGCTGGAGAACTAATAATCAGCAATTTGGCTCGTCAATGGTTAATGAGGAATTCGTTTTTAGAGGCTTTGATTTAGATAGATTATTCCAAAATGGAAGAATTAATAGCAACATAATGAAAGAAATTGCCGATACTTTGAAAGAGCAATTTACATTTATTGATACAACTGGTGTTGCTTATACCTCATGGTTATCACCTAAAATTTGTTTCGATGCTTCTTATATTTATAAAAACAATAACAAATTTGGAGCTTATCTTCGTAATGATATCGCTAATGGTATGCTTATCCCCTCAATAACAATTTCTTATCAGCGAAAATTTGGTAGAATTTTACAATTAGGTGCATCGTATGGTATGACTAAAGGACATTGGGCAAAACTAGGCATTGGAATGTCGCTTAAACTTGGTCCGTTACATGGTTTTATTACTACCGAAAACATACTTTCGTACACCAATTTAGCCAATTTAAAAAATATGTATATTCATTTTGGGACAAATATTGTAATAGGCAAGTGGCGTGAAGCTCTTTTGGATAGCAATAAATCGTCTATTGATTTTTAAACAGTTATAATTGTTTAAACCAAAAGTCGTTATATTTTTAACGACTTTTTTTATTACTATCATTTTTTTTATATAGTTTTGCAATTGAAAAGTTCTGGGAAACCAGTGAAAAGGGAATTGGGTGAAAATCCCAAACAGTACCCGCTGCTGTAAGTCCAAATTAAACTTTTCGGCATCTTCAATGCCACTGTCTGACAAAAAGGTCGATGGGAAGGCTGCCGAAAATGGACAAGTCAGAAGACCTGCTTTTCGATAACTTCAGAGCTTTCGGGGTGAAAGGCATGAAATGTTGTCATTTTGCAAACATTTCCATGAGTTTTGAAGGATAGTAATAAAATTTATTATTAACCTAATTATTTTAAAATGAAAAATCTAATTACTTCTTGTTTCTTTGTTTTATCAGTTTTATCTGGATTTTCTCAAAATCCCGATTTTAGTAAAATCAAGTTTTGGACAGGCAACGGACAAAAAGTTGCCATGCTAGTTATCGATTTTAACGATGGCTCAGCAAACGAAAGTTATGCTTGGGGTTATCGTTTTGATGGTAATACTGTTTCTGCCGAAAATATGCTTATGGATATTGTTGCAAACGATACTAATTTAAGTATTGTTTTTAATGGAGGATTTTTGTCAAATATTAATTACATAAATCACTCGGGAATTGGTGGTTCGCCTTATTATTGGTCTACATTTACAATGATTAACAATCTTTGGAATAGCAATATGGGATACAGCGAAATTCTTTCAGACAGTATGATTTTTGGAAATTCATATACCGATTTTGACCAATCATATAATCCCATCACTATGCCCGAAACGCCTATTCCAGCTCCTAAACCTTTTATTTTGCAAACCCAAAATATTATAAATTGGACAGGTAATGGAAGCAAAAAAGCGTATTTAGTGGTTGATTTTAACGACAGTACAACGCCTCAATGTTATGCTTGGGGTTATAAATTTGATAGCGACACTATTACAGCCGAACAAATGATTAATGATATAGCACTAACCGATAATCACTTTTCGGTAAATATTGGAAGTGGATTTCTAAACGACATTAACTATTTTAATCACAGTGGGATAGGAGGTAACCCTTATTATTGGGCAAGTTTTACTTTAAATAGTTTTATATGGGAGGCTAATTTTGGTATAAGTGAAATTCTTCAAAATAATACAATTTTTGGCTTATCGTATACCGATTGGGATAACGAATTCAATCCAATTTTTGAGCCCGAAAATGCCACTCCCGCAAGTTTGCACACCGAAATTAGTGAAGTAATTATCAATGATATTTTGATTTATCCAAATCCCGCTAACAATTTTATATCATTCAAAACAAAAATGAATTATTCTAAAATAAGTATTGTTGATTTATCAGGAAATGAAATTTTTGAATGTTTAAATAATTTTTCTCAAAAAAATCAAATTGATGTTTCGATGCTTTCTAAAGGTGCTTATTTACTAAAAGTTGAAATGAATAACTTAGTCAAAACTCAATTATTTATAAAAAAATAAATATGAAAAAATTTGCTTTAGTATTTTGCATTGTTTCTTTTATTTTTTTGTGTTTAAATACTTATTCGCAATATGCTCCACCCGCTGGGCAAATAGGATCAACTGCCATTGCAGCCGATAGTAGTTGTTTTATATCGTGGGCTCAACAGTGTGCCATCCATCGTGGTTACGTTAATGTTTCCGACACAAGTATTGAGTATAATGATAGTAATATTGCTTCCTACGGTGAAGAAAATTGGGCAATCGGACAAGCAGATAATCAGGTAGTTAGTTTGGGCGATGCTGGTTATGCAATTTTACAGTTTAATCCGCCAATTGCAAATGGTACTGGCTGGGATTTTGCCGTTTTTGAAAATTCACTAAATGATAATTATCTTGAATTAGCTTTTGTTGAGGTAAGTACTGATGGAATTAATTATTTCCGTTTTCCAGCCACTTCATTAACTCAAACCGAAACTCAAACAGCTACGTTTGGTACAACCGATGCTACTAAGATTAACAATTTAGCCGGAAAGTATCGAGCTTTATTTGGAACTCCTTTTAATATTGATAATATTGAGGATAATGTTTTACTGGATAAAAACAACATCCGATTTGTTAAAATAATTGACGTTGTCGGTTCAATTAATACTGAGTACGGAAGTGTTGATATTCATGGATTAGTAATTAACGATCCTTGGCCAACTCCTTTTAATACTTGTGGGTTCGACTTAGATGCTGTTGGGGTAATAAACAATACCGAAAATACATACATAAAAGAAATGCAAAAAATCAATATTGAAATATTTCCAAACCCTTCAAAAAATGAAATGTTAAATATTGAATCAACACATTTTTTTAATAAAGTTAATATTTATTCTATTAATGGTCAGAAGTTAAAAGTAATATCATTTTCAAATACAATGTCCTTACAGTTTAATGTTGATTTTCTGACAAAGGGTTTATATATTCTTAAAATCGAATTTAACGAAAATGTAATAAGTCGTTTACTTGTAAGGCAATAAAAAAACGCCCTTTTATTGGGCGTTTTTTTATTTTATTTTAATCAATTCACTAATAGTGAATGCTAGTTTTTCTCTTGTTTTTAAGAATATATCTATTGTGAATTGGAACAATTGACCTACGTAATTTGCGTTGATACTTGCCTTTGTATCGCTTAGCATGCTTAATCCTTTTCTTTTTAACAACTTTTCGATAATTTCTGTATGAAGGATTTCTACATGATTGGAATAAACTGAATACTGGAAAAGCTATCAGAAAAACCAACAAGTAAATAATCCATTTCTTCGAATACTTCATAGTGAATGTTGTATAATTATCTTTAAATTTTTTAATTCGATGTTTAAATTTTAACTTTATAAGACTTCAAATATACTAAAATTATTATTAAAACAAGAATTATTGTTTTTTAATTATAATCTTTTCTACGTTTGAATAAAAATTTTGTTACATAATTATTTGAACAAAAGTAGTATTTTATTATATCAAACCAAAACAAATACTCGCTTGTTAACAAATTATTTTTCATAATGCTGATATTCAGATTAATAAAAAAGACGAAAAACATTAATTTTGATTTTCATTTCTGCTATTTTAAGTTTAAACTTTTTTAATTTGTGTTAAACTTTTTTATAAAATGCTAAAAAATATCTTTTTTTAGAGGGTTATACTACATAATAATTATATTTGTTTTCTAATTTTTTTTGATGAAATTTAAAATTGCATTACTTTTTTTAGTCACTATTATTTTTAGTTGCAGGATTTATTCTCAAATAACGCAACTCGAGGATAGTAATATTGTGTTTGAAAGCACAAATGACAGCATTGATTTGACAAATATTCAATTGTATTTTGTTGATTCATTAGGTTATTATTTTTTTTCAGATTTACCCGATTCCATAATAAACATATCCGATGAATTAGAACTCATTGGATTTAATATGTATTCCGAATGGGATTCAACACAAATTCACTATCCAAAATACGATTTTTCAAATAAAATTGATACTACCTTTTTATTATTAACAAATCAAAATTTTGAGTATGTTCATCCGTTTAAAGGAATAGTAACATCAAATTTTGGTTGGCGAAAACGTAGATTTCATTATGGTATCGACATTAATTTAAATACGGGTGATACTGTTGTAAATGCTTTTCATGGAATAGTTCGTATTACAAAAAGGAGTAAATCGTATGGAAATGTTGTAGTTGTTCGACATGATAATGGCTTAGAAACCCTTTATGCACATCTTAAATCAATTTTTATTTCGAGTGGCGACACTATAGATGCAGGAGTTCCTATAGGACTTGGTGGTAATACAGGACGCTCCAGAGGCAGTCATTTACATTACGAAATACGTTATTTAGGTGTAGCCATTAATCCAACAGACATTATCAATTTTGAAGCATACAAATTACTTAATGATACTTTGGCTATATCAAAACACACTTTTGATTATATGCATAAAATATCGAAAATGAAAGCCGATGCTAAAAATGCGAAATGGGTAGTGGTTAAAAAAGGCGAGTCTCTTTCAGTTATTGCTTCACGAAACAGAACATCTGTTAATAAACTAAAACAATTAAACAAAATTAAAGGAACGACAATTCGTGCCGGACAAAAATTAAGAGTAAGATAAAAATTATTTATTTGCTGTTTATACGGTCGGTAAATAATATTCCCCTTAAATGATCGAACTCGTGTTGAAAGCAAATAGATGTAAAATTCGAGCTGCTATAACCTTCTAAAATATTATATTCTTTTACTCCAAGTTCGTTATAATATTCAACAAAAATGCTCGAATGACGCCGTGTTGCTCCATTTGTATTTGGAACCGATAAACAACCATCGTATGGAAAAACTATGGTTTTTACTGAATAAAAACTTATTATAGGATTTATTATAAATTGGAATGGTTTTCCATCTAAATCGAATCGTTTACACCAAAAAACATCTCGTCCAATTCCCACTTGGGGACCTGCAATACCAACACCACCTTCGGCATTCATAGTTACTAACATACGTTGCTGTAATCGTTTTAAAATGGGGTCGTTTGGGTCGGGTTTAATTTTTATAGCTATTTTTCTGAGAAATAAAGAATCATCTATGTTGGTTGTTAAAAAAACTCGCATTGGTTCGGTAGAATCACCCGACATAATTAAGTCCTTTTCGGCTTGAGTCCATGCAGCAAACTCAGGTGTGGGAATATTTGGTAATGGTTCCTCTTTTATTACTTCTTTCTTGCATGAAATAAATGCTACTAAAAATAATAATACAATAATAAGATTTAATTTTGTTTTCATTTTTTTGTGTTTTGGAATACAAAGATATAAATTTATAATATTTTGAATTAACTTTTCAAAAAAGCTATTAATTTTTTTGTTGCTATAGCCCGATGACTCATAATGTTTTTGATATCTATACTCATTTGAGCGTATGTTAAATCAAAACCATTTGGTTTAAATATTGGATCGTAGCCAAAGCCAGCGTTTCCTTTTTTTTCGGTAAGAATTAACCCTTCTACACTTCCTTCAAAAAAATATTGTTTCCCTTTCATAATTAAAGCAATAACCGTTGTAAATTTTGCTTTACGATTACTTATACCTTCCATTTTTTGCAATACTTTATTCATGTTGTCTTCAAAGCTTTTTCCTTCGCCAGCATAGCGTGCAGAAAAAACTCCAGGTTCACCACCTAATGCTTCTATTTCTAAGCCAGTGTCATCAGCAAAACAATCAATATTAAATAGTTGATTTACAAATTGTGATTTTTGCAAAGCATTTTCTTTTAGTGTTAAACCCGTTTCAGGGATTTCTTCAAAGAAATTAAGTTCATTTAGCGAAACTATGTTGAAATCACTACCTACAACATTTTGAATTTCTTCAACCTTATGCTTATTTTGTGTGGCAAAAATTAGTTTTTTCATTTTTAGATAACTACTCACTTACCAGTTTACCAGAATTTGAGTACTCTAACACTTCATCTTCATTGGTTTTTTTATTCTTAATTTCAACACGGTAATAAGTTTTTTTATCATTTTTCTTAACTATCCATGCTTTAGTAATTTCTACTTTTTTACCATGATTCTTTTTAATATCATCTTTAATTAAATCCGAAACACTTTCGGGATTCATTTGATTTGCTGAGTATTGCCATGTGCCATTTTTTAAAAACATCGCTTTTTGAACACCTTTTTTATCATCAAATGAGCCCTCATATCCACCATCTACTTCTTCCCATCGAACACTTGTGATTTTTGGAAATTTGAGTGCAAATGCTTGTTTTACAGTATCAGGAACAATTACTTCCGAAGGCATTTCGGTGTTTTCGACAATCACTGGTTCAACAGTTTTTTCAACCCCTTTATCATCTTCCGATTTTATAAAATTTCCAAATTTATCAAAAAACAAATTTACAAACGGCTGATTAATTCCATCGCGTTGTACACGTAGTTGATAAACATTGCCTAAATCTGCATCTTCGATAAAATAGGATTTTTTAATTCTGAAACCTGGATAATTTACAGTACAGTATTTAGTTATTGGGCTTGGAAGTTCTTTTTCTTTAACTTCGCTATTTTTCATTTTATCGTCTGCATCACTTGAATTGTCTTGATTTGAATCATAGGTATTTGAAAACTTACGGTCAAGAGACGATTCTTTAGGATTATTTGTAACATCAGTAATTTGAGGATAAATTGTTTTTAAAATTTTTCCTGATTTATCAAAGATTAATTTTGTTTCATATTTATCTTTAATATTTGCTTTTTCATAAATAATAGTAGAGTAACCATTGTTTTTATCGGCTCTCATTATTTTATCTGCAAAAACTAATTTATGACCTTTAAAGTTATCATTTAGATATTTTTTAACGGATGCAAATAAATTTTCCTCATTCATTTCGGTACGAGTTTCCACCCATGAGCCACTTTCGGTTATTTTTACCGTATTATTAATTTCGCGAAAAACACATTTTACGGTATAAATAGAATCTCCCTCTTTGTGAAACCATTGTACTTTTTCGGCTTTCATAAACCGTTTATCGAAAGTCTTTTTAACAGGACCAGGAACCGAAGAATCACTAATTAAATCATCTGGTAATTTCTTTTCTGTTTTTTTTGATTTTTCTTCTTTTGGGACAGCATCGGGGTTGGTAGCCACCCGTTTATTTTTTTGAACTTCATTTTCGGTAGCTGTTTCCTGAATAGAAAACCCTGGTGGATCTTCTCTATTTATCAGGTCACCAATAGTTGAAAACTTTAATTTAGATGGCAATCCGGCACCAATTCCAGTACGTTTAACTTCTAAATAATAGAAGGTTTTATCCTTTGTATTTTGAGCATAACTACACTCCGAAATAATGAAATTTGGATAATTAATTTTAATATAATCGGTTATTTTTGCAGGCATTTCGCGAATTGGTGTTTCAAATTTTGAAATTTCCCATTCCCCATCAGATTTGATAAAAACTCTACCTTTTACTCCATCTTCTACTACAAAAGCTACATACATTTTGTCCTCAATTATCCACTCTTTGAGCTTTGCCATTGGATGTTCGCGAATTAATGCTTCCTTAACAACATCGGGCACATCGGAAGTTTTAACTTTTTGTGCAAATGACACCGAAGTGCTTATTATTAGAACATATACAAAAACTACTATGGTTTTAAGTACTTTTTGGAAATACATTTTATGTGTCATAAATTTTTGATTTTAATTACAAAGATTTTAAAATTAAAGTTTCTTCTCTATCCGGACCGAATGACAATATTGAAATTGGCAAATCGGTTTTGGTTTCAATATATTTTATGTATGAAAGTAAATTTTTAGGAATGTTTTGATTTGTAATATCTGATAGCCAGCCATCAAAATCAATATATTGGGGGTCAATTGGCATATTAATATCAAATGGTATTTGTTCGGTTAATTCATTATTTACCTTATACTTATCACAAACGGATATAGTTTCAAAAGTATTCATTACGTCTACTTTCATCATTATTAAATCGGTTACACCATTAAGCATACATGCATATTTTAGCATAGGTATATCTAACCATCCACACCTACGAGGTCGACCCGTGGTTGAGCCAAATTCATGTCCAATTTCACGAAGAGTATTTCCTGTTTCATTAAACAATTCCGTTGGAAAAGGACCAGAACCTACTCGGGTGCAGTATGCTTTAAATATTCCAAATACTTTTCCTATTTTATTAGGAGCTATTCCAAGCCCAGTAGAAACACCAGCTGTAATAGTACTTGATGAAGTTACAAATGGATACGAGCCAAAATCTAAATCTAACAATGTACCTTGTGCTCCTTCGGCAATTATTCTTTTGCCTTTGCTTAATGCGTCGTTAATGTAATATTCGGTATCTTCTAAATGATAGGTTTTTAATTCATCTATAGCCGAAAACCATTGTGCTTCATAATCGTCAAAACCCATTCCGTCAAAATGTACTGCTCGATAATCTACAGTATAAGATTTTGCGATTTTTAAATGTGACTGTTTTAAATCCTGATATTTTTGATAAAAATCCGATTTTAAAATGTCACCAACTCTAATACCATTTCGGGCAGCTTTATCAGTATACGTTGGTCCTATTCCTTTCAGTGTTGAGCCAATTTTTTTATCGCCTTTTGAAGTTTCATAAACATAATCTAATAATTTATGTGTCGGAGTAATTAAATGTGCTTTTTTAGAAATGATTAACGTTGATTTTACATTAACTTCTGACTCTAATTTTTTTATCTCTTTATTGATTAAAATGTGTGGATCGATGATAACACCATTACCAATAACGTTAATTGTGTTTGCTCTGAATATGCCAGATGGAATTGTATTTAAAATAAATTTTTTACCATTAAATTCTAACGTATGTCCCGCGTTTGGTCCACCTTGAAATCTTGCAACAATGTCGTAGTTTGGTGTTAGTACATCAACAATTTTACCCTTACCCTCGTCGCCCCATTGTAAGCCTAATAATACATCTACCTTCATTTGATATTCTTTTACTGAGTATTATAACTATTTATTATCTTTTAAATTGTCTTTACGTGCGTAAAATGTAAGTGAATGATGTGTGATTTTTAAATTAAACATCTCTTCAATAGTGTCTTTAATTAATTGCAATCGAGGATCGCAAAATTCAAATATTTCGCCCGTATCGGTACAAATTACATGATCGTGTTGACGAAAATTAAATGATTTTTCGTATTGAGCATAATTTTTATCAAACATGTGTTTTTTTACCAATCCACTTTCTAAAAACAATTCAATAGAATTATAAAGAGTAGCACGACTAACTAAATATTTGTTATTTTTCATTCTGATGTATAGTGTTTCAATATCAAAATGATCATCTGCCGAAAAAATTTCTTTTAAAATCATATACCTTTCTGGCGTTTTCCGATGTCCTTTTAATTCGAGAAATTGAGTGAAATATTTTTTAACATTTTCAAAATCAACACTTTCGTCTTGTTTCATGGCAATTTTTCATTATATTATTGGCTTAAATTTACAATTTTTTTTTATTTATCATTGGTATAAATAAAATTAATTTTGTTAAAAAGCAGTTTTACACTTGGTATGAATTGATTCTGTTTACTTTATCGATACCGTTAATTTTTTTAAGTTCAGAAATTAATTCGTTCAAATTTTCTAAATTTTGAACATAAACCATAATAATTCCTTCAAAAACTCCCTCGCTACTTTCAAAATTAACCGAACGCATGTTTAAATTTAATTGACCCGAAATAACATCGATAACTTCTTTTACTAAGCCTTTTCGGTCGATTCCATTTATTTTTAAACCGGTTAAAATTGAAACGCCTTCATGATTTCGCCATTTTGCTTTCACTATTCTATTTCCAAATTGCGACATCATTTTAATTGCTTCCTGACAATTCGTTCTGTGTATTTCAATATTGTTTTTATCGGTAATAAATCCTACCACTTGGTCGCCATGAATTGGATTACAGCAATTTGAAATATTATATTTTATTTGGTCAATATCCTCATCTAATACTAACGATTCGGGGTTGCTTTTTAATTGTTTTGTAATAACTTCATCTAACGATTTATTTGTTGAACGCCATTTAATCAAAGGTCGTAACGTAATATAATCGATAAATGATCTTCGCCCTTCTTTATTTTCAATATATTTTTTGAGTTCGGAAATGCTAACCTCATCTTGGTTTAAATTATACAAAAAATCGTTTTGCGATTTATAGCCCATCCTTCGTGCAATACTTATCACAAATTCGTCCGAATAACTAATATTGTTTTCGGATAATATTTTCACAAAACGCATCTTGCCTTCTTCAACTTGGACTTTTCGATCGGCTTTGACAGCATCTTTAATTTTTTCGCGAGCCTTAGAAGTAACTACATAGTCGAGCCACTCTTTTTTGGGTTTTTGTACTTTTGAAGTGATAATTTCTATTTGTTCACCACTTCGCAAAACGTAACTTAAAGGTACTAAATTATAGCTTACTTTAGCTCCTATACATTTATTACCTAAATCGGTATGAATACTATACGCAAAATCCAAAATTGTAGAACCTTTTGGCAATGTTTTCATATCTCCGGCTGGAGTAAAAACAAATATTTCTTCCGAAAATAAATTTAATTTAATGTCGCTCAAAAAGTCAAGTGCCGAACCATCATTGTTTTTTAAGATATCGCGAATTTTTGTAAGCCATTCGTCAAGTCCTGCTTCAAAATTTTGTTCCTTTTGAGTTAAATTTTTGTACTTCCAATGGGCGGCGTAGCCTTTTTCAGCAATTTCGTTCATCCTTCTAGAGCGAATTTGAATTTCAACCCATTTTCCACTTCCACTCATCACAGTGGTATGCAACGACTCATAGCCATTTGCTTTTGGAATTGATATCCAATCTCTTAGCCTATCGGGATTGGGTCGATACAATGAAGTTACAATAGTATACACTTTCCAACAATCGGCTTTTTCTCTTTCGATTGGTGAATCAATAATAATGCGTATCGCAAACAAATCAAAAACTTGTTCTAAAGGAACTCCTTTTGATTTCATTTTATGCCAAATAGAATGAACCGATTTTATTCGACTAACAATTTCAAATTCAATTTTATCATCTTTTAATATTTTTTTTATAGGCAAAACAAAGTCACCTATAAAATGATCTCGTTCTTCTTTTGTTTTGGTTATTAGTGATGAAATACTTTGATAAATATCAGGTTCGATATATTTCATCGATAAATCTTCCAATTCACTTTTAATAGCATATAAACCTAGTCGATGTGCTAAAGGTGCATACAAAAATGCAGTTTCAGATGCTATTTTAAGCTGTTTTTCGTTAACCATCGAGTCAAGGGTGCGCATATTATGTAACCTATCCGCTAATTTTATCAAAATAACCCGAATGTCATCTGAAAGTGTGAGTAATATCTTTTTAAAATTTTCGGCTTGCATCGAAGGCGTTTGCATATCCATAACCCCTTCGATTTTTGTTAACCCATCAATTATTTTTTCTACGGTTTCGCCAAAAAGCTCTCTAACATCTTGTAAGGTATAATCTGTATCTTCAACCAAATCATGTAATAATGCACAAATTACCGAAGTAGCTCCCAATCCAATATCTGAGGCTGCAATTCGTGCCACTTCTAAGGGATGATATATGTAAGGCTCACCACTTTTTCGTCGCATATCTTTATGACCGGCAACTGCTATATTAAATGCTTTACGGATTTGCCTCTTTTGTTCCGGTGTAGTTTTATTACGAAGTAATGTAACTAAAATCCGATAACGTTTTAATATTTCCTGACGCTCCTTTTCGATATCTACCTGATATGATCCCATAGTTTATAAGTATTCTTTTAAAAGACTTACAAACTTACATAAAAAAATATATTATTAATGAAAAATTTATCAAAAATAAATTGAGGTAATTTATTTATTTGGTTTTCTTAAACTATCATTTTCCATCGATGAACCAGGAATAAAAACGGGTTTTTTACGGTAATCTTCCATAAAATAAACATACAAAAATCTGGAAAGCTCACCACTTGCTAGCGGAGCAGGGAAAGATAATATGTTACCCTTTTCATCAAGAAGAACTTGTGCAGGAAACGCATGAATATCATAAGCATCAACCCAATCGAAATTATTTCCAAAACTTAATATGGGCCAATCAAATTGTGGATATTTATTGATAAAGTGAAATAATTTAATAGTATTAATATCCATTGATACACTTATAAAATTCATTTTATCGCCGAAGTCTTTTTTAATTTTCTGCAAAGCAAATAATTCGGTAACACAATCGTTGCAATCAACACTAAAAAACTGAATGTATAAAAGCTTACCTTTATATTTATCAATTGATACAATATTACCCGAAACATCTTTTAACTGATTAGCTTTTGGTTTATACCCAGTTTTTTGTTTAACCAACATTTCTATTAAATTAGTTGCTATTCGTTTATGGTCTTCAAACTTGGTTGTTTGCGATAGTTTATATATTAATTTAATAATGTTATCTTGATTAAATCCGTTAACATTGTACATTTCTGCTAAATTTTTCATTAGCACTAGTTCACGAATTATTTCGTTTACAAGTATCGGATCTTTTCCTACAAAATCGAGTAATTCTAAATAATCGGGTTTTTCATTAATTATTTCGTAAAGTTTATCTTTTGGAATTTTTGAATTAGCACTTTGAATGTATCGATTAAAAAAGTCGTTAAAAAATTGCATATATGCTATATTATCAATGGGTATTTCAATACCATTAAGATACTCATTGTACAATACTTTTGTCATTTTTGAACGAGTAATATAATCTATTTGTCCAAACCTATATTTTAAATATGTTTGTAAATATTTATTTTTGTTTGATTTAAACTCATTTTGAAGTTTTTGTTTTAGGCTATCTAATGTAGAATTATTTTTTAAAAAGTAAATTTGCTGAAATCGATTATTTACCGATAAAAAATTCTCGATAATATCCTCCATTTTTGTCAAATCGCTCATTAAGTTAGCGGTTTTAGGTTCCAAAATTTCAACCCACATTGGAATATCTTGAACAGATATTTCGGTTGGATTTTGATATATAGAATCGACAGTCAGTTCTAAAACATACCTTTTATTTGGCTCAATCATTAGCTGACCCGTAATATAATTTATTACAAAAAATAAATAGGTGGGTTTTTGGATATTAATATCCACTTCAAACTTTCCCATTCGGTCTAAAGTAACTTCGGCAATGGTTTTAATTTTATAACTTAGTAAATCATCATAAGTTTGAACCCTCATTTTTTGCGAACTTGCAAATGAGGCTCTACCAAGTATTTTAGTTTGGCAAAACAAATAGTTTGCAAAAAAAATAAAACCAATAACTGCAAGACCCTTAATATATTTTGACATAAAATTTCGATATGAAATAGTAACGAAATATTTTATTTTTTATTCTGTATATCTTCAACTACAATTTTTGGTACAAAGTTACTTACATTGCCTCCATTTTTAATAATATCTCTAACAATGGTTGAAGTAATAAATGTGTGTTCGGGAAGTGTAAGCATGAAAATAGTTTCAATTTCTGGATATAATTTTTTATTACTTTGACCGATACTTCGTTCAAATTCAAAGTCGCTTGATGTTCGTAACCCTCTTAAAATAAAATTTGCATTATTTTTTTTACAAAAATCTACTGTTAAACCCGAGTAAATTTCTATAGTAATTTTGCTTTCGTTTTCAAAAATTTTTTCTAACCAATATTTTCGCTGTTCTATCGAAAACATCGAGCTTTTAGAGTCGTTTTTACCAATAGCTAAAATTATTTTGTCAAATAGGGGTAAAGCTCTATTTACTAGCGAAAAGTGACCAATTGTGATAGGATCAAACGACCCAGGAAAAATTGCAATTTTATCCATTTTCTTCATTTTTACATTTCAAAATTGAGTTCCACAATCCATCAGCTGAAATATCCCACGAAAAGAGTTTCTCGCGAATAAAACCTTTATTAATTAATTTTTTTCGTAGTTCAGGATCTGCATAAATATTATACATTGCATCAGCTATTTCATCAACTGAAAACGGATTAACTAATAGTGCTGCATCGCCAGCAATTTCTGGCATTGCTGTAACATTAGAGGTTATAACTGGAGTTCCACAAGCATACGCTTCAATAATTGGTATGCCAAAACCTTCAAAATACGAGACATAAACTAATGACAAAGCTCCACTTAACACATTACATAAATCGTCTGGACCCAATCGTCCAGCAAAAACCACATCCTCTTTGTATTTCATCGTTTCAAAAACATCCGAAATGCTTTTTGTCCACCATTTCTTTTCGCCTACAATCAATAATTTCACCTCTAACAAATGATCCATTTTAAATTTATCAAACGCTAAAAACATATTTGTTAAATTTTTTCGAGGGTGTAATGATCCAATAAATAAAAAATATTTACTACCATTTAATAAGCTAATAATTTTCGGATTTAAAATTTCCTCTTTACAGGGTTTAAAATTTGGATTTCGACCATTATATACTGCGTCAATTAAATCAGGATTAATAGTATACTGTTCAACAATATCATTTTTTGAAAATTCCGAAACAGTAACAATTCGTGTGGCTTTTTTAGCAAAACGAGGGAAAAAGTATCGATAATAATGACGTACAAGCCAAGGTAAATCTTTTGGATAATGTTCAAAATTTAAATCATGAATAACTGCTAAAGATGGAGTTTTTGTTCTTAAAGATAAATATCCATCGGGGGATACAAAAATATCAATTTTGTTTTTTCGTAAAAATCGAAAAACCGAAAACTCAAACCATATCCAAAACAAAAAAGGGTGTCGAGCCTGAGGGTGTAAAACTACTGGTTTAACATTGTTGCCAAAAATAAATGAGTTGTCATAATTTCTATCAAATAAAAAATAAAAATCATGTTCAGGATGTTTTTCAACGATACGTTTTAACGTTTCGTATGCATACCAGCCAATACCTTCTAGTTTTCCTTTTAATAACAACCTTGTATTAACTGCTATTTTCATATTCTAATGTGGTTGATAATAATTGATAAAAAATTTTTATGCTCAATTATTATGTCTAAATTTGCAGCAAAGATGCAAAAAAATAATGAAGAATCGCATTAAACGTATACTGCAAAAAACACTTGGTTATCATAACTATTTGTTTGTGTTTGCATTATATGTAATTTACACCTTGCGATTTCAAAAAAAAGAAAAAGATTTTCTTTATTTTTTAAATCTGATACCTGTTAACAAATCGGCTTTAGATATTGGTGCTAATATTGGTGTTATGAGTTATTATTTATCAAAAAAACTAAAGCATCAAAAAATTTATGCTTTTGAACCTCAGCCTGATAATTTGAAGATTATAAACAAGATTATCAAATTTTTTTCGCTCAAAAATGTTTTACTTTTCGATGTTGCACTAGGAAATATTAATGGAACCATTGAAATGGTTTTGCCAATTGAAGGCAAAGCGAAGCTTCATGGATTAAGTCATGTATGCCACGAAACTATTGAAGATTTTAATAACGGAGAAAAATGTAACGTTCTAATAAAAACACTTGATGATATTGAAGAGTTAAAACAAATAAAAATTGGTGGTATAAAACTCGATGTTGAAAATTTTGAATTTTTTGTTTTAGAGGGAGGGAAAAACTTAATTAGTGAAAATAAGCCTATTATATACACCGAACTTTGGGAAAATCAAAATCGCGAAAAGTGCTTTGTACTTCTTCAAAATCTTGGTTACTCGTGTAAAATTTTGGTAAAAAAAGAATTGATTGATTACAATCCTGCAATCAATCATTCTCAAAATTTCTTTTTTATTCCTCTTTCTTAATCTCGTTTATATATATGAAAAAGAAGTTTTTAACCAATCTTATACTACTTTTATCTTTAAATCTGTTAATAAAACCTTTTTGGATTTTAGGAATTGATCGTGCTGTTCAAAACATTGTAGGAGCCGAGGAATATGGATTTTATTATGCGGTATTTAATTTTTCTTTTTTGTTTAATATTTTTTTAGATGTAGGTTTAACCAATTTTAACAATCGAAATATTGCCCAAAACCAGCATCTGCTTAATAAGTATTTTTCGGGTATTTTGGTAATGAAAATATTACTAAGTGTTCTATACTGTATTATTACAATAAGTGTTGGGTACATAATCGGTTACGATTCTAACCAAATGAAGTTGCTGTATATTATGGCATTTAATCAAATTATGATTTCGTTTGTATTGTATTTGCGTTCAAATTTAACAGGCTTACATCTATTTAAAACAGATAGTATTATTTCTGTTTTAGACCGATTTTTAATGATTGGATTTTGTTCTGTTTTAATTTGGGGAAATATTAACTCCATTAAATTTAATATCGAATGGTTTGTTTATGCCCAAACATTAGCCTATTTTTCAACTGCTGCTATTGCATTTTTTGTGGTAGTTCGTAAAGCTAAATTTTCGCATCTATACTGGAATACTAAGTTTTATATGGTCGTGGTTCGACAAAGTTTACCATACGCGTTACTGGTTTTACTAATGTCATTTTATAATCGAATAGACAGTGTGATGATTGAACGAATTTTACCAGTTGGTACTGGTGCTTATCAATCAGGAACTTATGCTTCTGCATACCGATTGCTTGATGCTTCAAATATGATTGCTTACCTGTTTTCGGTTTTACTTTTACCAATCTTCTCAAAAATGATAAAGCAAAAGGAACACGTTGGTGAAATTGTGAAATTGGCTATTATATTATTAATTACCCCTGCAATTATTATTGCTATGTCGTGCTTTGCCTATCGTTTCGAGATAATGACGTTACTTTACCCACAGCATGAAATTGAATCAATCATAAGTTATACTTCGCGTATCGAGCAATCATCGTATATTTTTGGTTTGTTGATGATTTGTTTTGTGGCTATTTCAACAACTTATATTTTTGGGTCTTTACTCACTGCAAATGGTAATTTAAAACAATTAAATATTGTTGCTGCTTCGGGAATGTTGTTTAATATTGTTGTAAACTTAATTTTAATTCCAAAATTTATGGCTATTGGCTCGGCATGGGCTAGTTTAGTTACTCAATTTATTACGGCTGGTTTACAAATGTATTTAGCTATAAAAATTTTTAAATTTAATTTAAACCTTAAATATGTTTTTCAATTTATAGGATTCATTTTAGGTGCTATAATTATTGTAACAATTATTAAATATTTTATCTCAAACTGGATTTTAGGAATTTTCTTGTTTTTAGTCCTTTCTGTACTTTTTGCTATGGCTACAAAAATTTTAAATATTCGCGAAATCACAAAGATTTTAAAACCTTAAATATCATGATTACTTTTGACGAAATTATGAAATCATTGTTTCACAACCAAATAGCTTGGTATGTGGATATGTTTGGAAAAATAAAATCAAATAAAACTACGCTTTACTTAGATAGAAATAATTGTACTTCACTCGATCATATCGAAAAATGGCTTTGCATGAACGATTTAATTAATATTGCAAAATATTTCAATAAAAATTCAGAAAAGGATTATTCAACTCTTAATAAAAAATATTCGATACAAATTAATTCATTGGGTGAACCAGAAGTATATTTAGTTGAGGGAAATTTCGCTTCATTTATCTATTTTTATAATTATAATGACGCATTAGAAGCTATTAAAATAATGGGTAAATCAAAACTTGAAAAAATTTTTAAATAAATAAAGCCTATCAATATTGATAGACCTTATTTATAGTGTTTATAAAACGATTATTTCAATCTTTCTTCAATAATTTTCCAATCAATTAGTTCCCAAAACTTTTGAATATAATCAGGTCGTTTGTTTTGATAATCTAAATAATAAGCATGTTCCCAAACATCGCATGTTAATATTGGTAAATCGCCAGAAGTTATAGGGTTGCCTGCATTACTTTCTTGTGTAATTGCTAATGTACCGTCAGATTTTTTTACCAACCACGTCCAACCCGAACCAAATAAAGTAGCAGAAGCTTGACTAAACTTTTGTTTAAAATCTTCAAAAGAACCAAAGTGTTTGTTTAACAAGTGTGCTAATTCGCCTTTTGGTTGTTTTTCTCCTTTTAAGTTAAATTGATTCCAATAAAAAGTATGATTCCATACCTGTGCAGCATTATTAAAAATACCTCCTTTTGCTTTTTTAATTATTTCAATTAAGCAAGTTTCATTTTCAAGCTCAGTTCCAACAACTAAATTGTTGAGGTTGTTAACATATGCCTGATGGTGTTTGCCATAATGGAATTCTAAGGTTTTTTCCGAAATAATTGGTTCTAAGGCATTTTTCTCGTAAGGTAATTGTTCTAAAATAAAAGTCATAATTTTTAATTTAAGTTAAATCATTTATTATTAATATTGCAAAAAAAAATCTATGAAAAGGATATATTTAATTTTTGGTTTATTTTTATTTTTGTTTTCCTGTGGTCCATCGCAAGAAGAGCTTGATAAACAACAACGAATTGATGATTCATTACACGAAATTGAGCGTGAAAATGTCATCGATAAAACAAATAGTTATTTTGATAACGACACAAATCAAAGAACTAAAAATGATTCCGTAAAACCATAGATTTAACACTGAACAAATTTAAAATTGATATGTTTAGCCTTGTTTCAATTTAGATAAATTCTACATTAATTTATAAAAAAAGGATAGTTTTAAAGCTACCCTTTTTTATTAAAAAACTATATGTTACAAAATAATATCACACCATTTGTGAGAATCATCTACTTCGCCGTATTGAATTCCTTGTAACAACTGAAACAACTTAGTTGACCAAGGTCCAGGATTTCCGTCTTTGCTAATTTTATAAATATGACCGGTTTCTCTATCCATTATTTCGCCAATTGGCGAAATAACAGCAGCAGTTCCGCAGGCACCAGCTTCTTCAAAAGTACTTAACTCATCAACATGAATGTGGCGTCTTTCAACTTTTAATCCCAAATCTTCGGCTAAAACACGTAAACTCATATTTGTGATAGAAGGTAAAATTGATGAAGAATCAGGGGTAATATAGGTATTGTTTTTTATCCCAAAAAAGTTTGCAGGACCTGCTTCATCAATGTACTGTTTTTCTTTAGCTTCTAAAAAGATAGAAGCAGCATAGCCTTCATCGTGAGCACGTTCGCCAGCACGCAAACTTGCAGCATAATTACCTCCAACTTTATAACAACCTGTTCCTAGCGGTGCTGCACGGTCAAAGTCTTTAACAATTTGCATTTTTACAGGGCGGAAACCTTCTTTAAAATAAGGACCAACCGGAGTTACAAAAACTAAAAACAAATATTCATCGGCAGGTTTTACCCCAACGCGAACGCCTGAACCTACTAAAACAGGGCGTATGTACAAAGACCCCCCACTTCCATAAGGTGGAATAAATTTTTCATTCATTTTTACGGCTGTAAAAACGGCATTTTTAAATACCTCTTCGGTAACTTCTGCCATCATAATTCCGTAGGCAGAGCTAGCCATGCGTTTCCAGTTTTCTCTCCAACGGAAAATTCTAACTTTACCATCTTTTCCTCGAAATGCTTTTAGTCCTTCAAAAGCCTCCTGTCCATAGTGCAAACAAGTTGCAGCCATGTGTAAATTAATGTGTTCAGAAGAAGAAATTTCTAATTCTCCCCATGACCCATTCCTATAATAACAGCGTACATTATAATCGGTTTTAATGTAGCCAAAGGAAAGGTTTTTCCAATCAATGTTGTTCATGATGTTATATTTTAATGTTGTTTAATTTTTGCTTTTTCAGTGCCCTAAATTAGAAATTTTATTTTACAAACAGCACTTTTTTTAAAATTATAACTTTTGGCAGATTCAACTAGCAAATGCAACTTTATTGTTTACAAATTTAAAAAATATA
>CAZFPO010000015.1:0-26433 GCA_964521105.1 uncultured Lentimicrobiaceae bacterium
ATTGACTATGAGGTGATTGCAAAATAACTAAAAAAAAGTGTCGAAGTCAGGAGGGCTGGAAGAGAATTTGCATTAAAAAACAAATAATTACTTTTTCACTATCCGAAAAACCTGTAAAAGATGATTTTACAGGCTTTTTTTATTTTTGCAAAATAAAACAATGAAATCATAAAATGAAACCAATAAAATCTCTTGAAATTGTTGCCAAATGGTTGTTACGAATTTCGGTATTATTATTCATCATTTTTTATTATTACGAAACAGTGAAAACTTTTCAATTTGAAAATGTCAACTATTTAGTGATTTTACTTTTCTTTTTGTTTGCCAGCTTACTTTTTGTAGGAGGATTTCGTAAAAATGGCGGATTAACCGTAATTTCGGGTTTACTTGTATTTCTGATTTCCGTTTTTTTCATTGCTCGTGGTTATCATGGAATTATACTCGATAAAACATTGATTGTGTTTATCTTCCCAGCATCAGTTGGATTATTCTTTCTTGCAAAAGGGAACGCATGAAAATTTATCCCCAATTATTCCTTATTTTTAAATACCTCATTCGTTATAAAAATCAACAAGGAATAGATATTTTAATCAATTTTCAATCACAAATTTCTCATCATTTCAAAATGCGAACTTATCAAAGTCAGATGAACTAAATCTGCATTGTATTTATTATTTCTTGTGATACTGCAGTCCGAAGTCTCCGACTTCGGACTACTGTGATACAGCTGTCCTAAGTCTCCTTTTGTTGTGATACAGCTGTCCGAAGTCTCCGACTTCGGACTACTTTTAACAAACCTATTAATTACTTTTTCATCGGACATAGAATAAGTACCATTGAATTTCAAAGTGTGTGTATAAACATTTTTCAAATTTTTCTGTTTTAATGTAGACAAATGAAATTAAAATATTCAAAAAATGAAATCAGATATAGAATTGGCTCGTGAAGCAAAAATGGTTCACATAAATGAAATAGCATCAAAAATCAATATTGATGTGGATGATTTAGAACTTTATGGTAAATACAAGGCAAAAATCCCACTAAAATATATTGATGAAGAAAAAGCTAAAAAATCACGATTGATTTTAGTTACCGCCATGACTCCAACTCCTGCTGGTGAGGGAAAAACAACCACATCAATTGCGTTAGCTCAAGGCTTGAATAAAATTGGGAAACAAGCTACGGTTGTGCTTCGCGAACCATCTTTAGGACCTGTTTTTGGGGTTAAAGGAGGTGCTGCTGGTGGTGGTATGTCGCAAGTATTACCTATGGAAGACATAAATTTGCACTTTACTGGCGATTTATCGGCTGTTGAAAAAGCACATAATCTTTTAGCAGCTCTAATCGACAATAATTTACAAAACAAAAAATTTAGTTTAAATCTTGATCCTAGGACTATTGTTTGGAAACGTGTAATTGACATGAATGACCGATCGTTACGTAACATGGTTTTAGGGTTAGGTGGTTTAACCGATGGTATGCCACGACAAAGTGGATTTGATATCACTGCGGCTTCCGAAGTGATGGCAATTTTATGCTTGGCAACAAATATCGATGATTTAAAACAAAAACTTGGTGCAATTTTTATAGGTTATACATACGACAAAAAACCAGTTTATGCTCGCGATTTAAAAGCTCAAGGAGCCATGGCTGCATTACTAAAAGACGCTATTAAACCAAATTTGGTTCAAACCATGGAAAACACACCGGCAATTATTCATGGTGGACCATTTGCCAACATTGCTCAAGGAACCAATACACTAATTGCTACTAAAATGGCACTTTCACTCTCGGAATACGTTGTTACCGAAGCAGGTTTTGCATCGGAACTTGGTGCCGAAAAATTCTTAGACATAAAATCTCAATATGGTAATCTTTTTCCAAGTACCGCTGTAATTGTAGCCACCGTCAGAGCCATAAAATACCATGGTGGTGCTAAAGCAAAAGAGTTAAACGAGCCAAATATTGGTGCTGTTGTGGAAGGTTTAGCAAATTTAGATAAACACATTGAAAACATTCGGTATTTTAATTTGAATCCAGTTATTGCCATTAACCGTTTTACAACCGACACCGAAGAGGAATTAGCAGCTGTTAAAATGCATTGCGAAGAATTAGGCGTTAAAGTTGCCATTAACGATGGTTGGGCTAAAGGTGGTGATGGTGCTGTTGAACTTGCAAATTTAGTCGTTTCGGAAGTGGCAAAATGTAAAAAATGTTTTAAACCTTTGTACGACTTTAATAGTCCGATAAAAGAAAAAATTAAAACAATCACTCAAAAAATGTACGGTGCTGCCGATGTCGAATATTCCTTATCTGCCCGCAAAACAATTGAACAAATTGAAGAATTAGGTCTCGCCAACTTACCTATTTGTATTGCAAAAACTCAAACTTCTTTATCGGATAATCCGGCATTAATTGGTCGTCCAAAAGGTTTTACTGTTAAAATTCGCGAAGTAGAACTTGCTGCTGGTGCAGGCTTTATTGTTCCTATTGCGGGTACAATTATGCGAATGCCTGGCTTGCCAAATGTACCTTCTTCCGAATTTATTGATGTTGATAATGAAGGAAATATTTCGGGATTATTCTAAAATTATTCGTTTCTGTAGTTTTTATTTATTAATCACAATTACCAAATATCCAACAGAGTCTCCTACAAGGGACTCTGTTGTTTTTATATCATTTGGCAAAGAAAATCAAGTGGTCAAGAAGAATCATAGCGGCTGATGACATCACCAAATAGATATAAAGATGTTTTTAATAATTTGCTTATTATCCTAAAAAAATTACGACATTTGGAGTCGTAAAAAAGAAAAAAATGAAATCATTAAAATGTTGTTTGATAGCAACCATTGTCATAATTTCAGTTTTATCATGCTCTTCAAAGACTAAACAAAAAAACATAGTTTTTGAGAACGGTAAAATAATTGAAAAAGTCGAATGTGCATTAGATAAATCGACAAATTATGCACTTTATCTTCCTTCCACTTACGATTCAACTAAAACATATCCTTTAATTGTTGCTTTTGATGCCCATGGCGATGGTCTTATTCCCGTAAAACTTTTCAAAGACGATGCTGAAAAATTTGGATATATAATAGTGGGTTCAAACAATTCAAAAAATGGGTTGTCGTTAGAAGTTACAAATGCAATTTATAAATCGCTAATAACGGATATTCGTTCCCGATTTTCAATAAATGAGTCGAGAATATATACGGCTGGTTTTTCGGGTGGCTCGCGTGTTGCAAGCTCCATTGCCATTTTAAATGGAGGAATTGCTGGAGTAATAGGTTTTTCGGGTGGATTTCCAAATTTAAATCAACCAATTAAAACCAAATTTGACTTTTTGGGTATCGTTGGCAGTTCAGATTTTAACTATACAGAAATGAACCAGTTAGATAAAGATTTGCAATTAAATGGATTTACACACTTTCTTTTGATTTTTGAAGGCAAACACGAATGGCCCAAAAGCGAAATTATTCCAGATGTTTTTTATTGGTTGGAGTTTTGCTCATATCGAAACAAATTAAGTCCAATAAATAAAAAATTAATATCTGATTTTGAGTCTAAATCTCAATCCGAAATAGAAATTTGCAAATCAAAAAATGACGTATATGGAGAGTATAAATTGCTTCAAAAAATCATAGCATATCTTAATAATGTAGTAGAAATTGATAAATATAAAAACAAATTAATCGAACTTGAAAAATCAACTACCGTTCAAAATGAGCTTAAATTAGTGCAAATAGAAGTACAAAAAGAGCAAACCTTACAAAATTACTACCTTGATGCTATGAATAAAAATGACGTAGCTTGGTGGGAAAAAGAGGTAAAAAAAATCAATAATCTTATTTCCGAAAACAAAAATAATCATCAAGGTTATATGCTTCAAAGAGTATTGAGTTATTTAAGTATGGCTGGATATTCCTATTCAAATAGCACCTTGCAATCGGGACAACTCGATCAATCTCAACACTTTATTTCAATTTACCACATTATTGACCCCGAAAATACCGATCCTCTCTATTTTCAGGCAGTTTTATCGGCAATGAAAAACGACACTTCTAATGTTTTTAAATCACTTGATAAAGCAATTGAACTAGGATTTAACGATATAGGAAAATTACAAAGCGATGTTAATTTTACAAAATTTCAATCGATACCCGAATGGTTAACGCTTATAAATAAAATATCTCAGGGTAAAAATAAATAATCACTCAATATTAGAACTTTTATTAATTACAAAATTACTAATTTCTTTTATCAAATTAAAAAAATCTTCGGGTTTAAAAACTCTTTGATAGGCACTTGAAAAACTCACGATAGATCTATCCCAAATGATTAATTTCATATCCGAAAAAAATTCGCTATTTACATATAAATCAATCGAATCAGTAATGTTAAAATGTTCCTCATAAGCTATCGTGTTAATATTTTTTAGTAAAATTGATTTTTCGGGTGAATACATTTTTTTTGATGTTATCAGTAGCCCTAATTCTTTGTCTTCGTTGTCTAAATATTTTATGTACATTAAAGGCACTTCGGTAATTGCCTCAGGTGCAAACGATTCAACAATTCCAGTTAAAGCCATTTCATCAATAAATGGATAAAAATGTAAAAAATCGTTTGGAGGCAGTTCTTCTTTAAGCTTTAAAACTAAATCGAATAATCCATCATTTTCCAAATATTGTTCGTATCTGTTTTTTAAATATTTTGGAATATTCTTTTCTACGTTTAAACTAAACAACAATTCTAATAACTCTTTTGAAATCACTTCATCGAATGAAAACAGACACTCATCATCTCCAATTTTAAAACTTATCAACGAATCAATGTATTGTAAATCAATGAATTTTATGGTTTTAATGTCAACTTCATAAGAGAAATTATCAATTTCAAAAATGAGTTTATTTTCGGAAGAAAAAATTTGAATATACATATCTTCTCCTTGATATTTTTCTTCCATTAATTTATCCAGTGGAGCGTATCCGTAAAAATAGAGCAACGACACCTTGTTATTATTTTTCATAAGAGTAGAAATTACTAAAAAGCTATTTACAAAATTTTAAAATTATCCCAATCGTTAGCCACCGAAAATTTACTTCTATATGAATTCAAAAAATCTAAATCTACAACAGCTTCAATAACTGTTTCGTTTTCATTAGCCGTATTAACAACTTCTCCATAAGGGTTTATCACCTCTGAATTTCCACTATGATAAATATTTTTCCCGTCGTATCCTACTCTGTTGGCAGCAATAACCCAGCATTGATTTTCGATAGCACGGGCTTGAAGAAGTACTTTCCATGCATGAGAGCGGACATCGGGCCAATTGGCAACATAAATTGCCATATCATAATCGTAGTTACCATTATCAAATTTATTACAATTCCATATAGGAAATCTGAGGTCGTAACAAACTAACGGTAGAATTTTCCAGCCTTTATAGTTTATTATTACTTTATTCTCACCAGCCGAGAACATTAAATGTTCGCCACCATGCGAAAATAAATGATGTTTATCGTAAAATTCAAATGTACCATCAGAGAAAATAAAATATAATCGATTATATAACTTTCCATTATCAATAGTTGGAATACTAGCAACCATAGCACTATTCAGCGATATCGCTTTTTGTTGAAGCCAAATAAATGAATATCCTTCAACTTCTTCGGCACAATTGTATGTTGAAACCGAAAATCCTGTAGAAAACATCTCGGGTAGTACAATTAAATCATAATGTTTATTAGTAGGAATTAGAGAATTATATTTTTTAAAGTTAAGGTCTCGGTTTTCCCAAATAATATCAGATTGTATAACGGCAATTTTTAATTGTTCTTTTACTACAAATTGTTTGTTCATTATTTATTGAAAGATTTCTTTACTTCATTCATTTTCTTTTTTAATAGCTCTCGTTTTCGCTTGTAATCTAATTTGATAAATTTTTCATAATCACCAAGATGAAGCTCAACTATAGTTAAAAGAGTATTATGATGCTTCAAATATTGGGAAGATTGCACGCTAATTGGTTGAATTTTTTGAATACATTTTAAAGTGTATTTCCATTTTTCAATATCAATATTTTTTTGAGCGTGCTTAATTATTAAATAATAATCCGGACGGATGTCTTTAATTGCAAAAATTGACGAAGATTTTGCCCCAAATAAACTAAAATTTCGTGGCGAATTGTCCTCGAACAGCGATGGTTGGGAGTTATTTTTTTCGGCATTTATTTCTTTGCCACTATTTGGAATAAGATAGATACATATTCCCGATACATTTTCATCGGATACATAAAATGGAAATAAAACCGTATTATTAGAATTATTCTCAAATTTTATGTCTTCAATTTTATGTAAATTAAAATTGAGTTTAGTATTTAATTCAATACATATTTGGTAACCTAAAAGGCTACTACTAATAGCTACCGCAGTAAAATTATAATCCGACTGGTATTCATGATTAAACTTAATAAACTCGGTACGTAGCATATTTTAATATAGATTGCTACAAATATACACTCCAAAAAGTGTAATTTTATTGTGTATTAAATAAATTTATAAATAGTCGATTGTTGAAAACTATTACAGAAAAGGACAAAAATGTATTTCAAGCTTAGTAATTTTACTAAAAAATAATTACAGATGGAAATAATTTGCACAAACTTAGGCAGTATACGAAAGAAATATCCCGTAGGAACAACACTAAATGAAATAGCAGCTGATTTAAAAATCAGCTCTGAATATCCAATTTTAGGAGCTTTAGTGAACAATAAGGTTCGGGAAATGGATTATCAAGTTTTTAAACCCAAAATTATTACTTTTGTTGATATAACTCACTTTGTGGGCTATCAGATGTATCTGCGATCGTTGAGTTTTGTGATGTACAAAGCAGTAAAAGACTTATACCCTGAGGCAAAATTATCAATACTTCACTCTATTTCAGGGGGTAAATATTGTGAGATTGAGAATTCTCCAAAAAATATTAATGGTGAATTAAGTTACGCCATTGTAAAAAGAATGCAAGAGATTATTGACGACGATATTCCGTTTAAACGAATGGAAATATTAACCGAAGAAGCAATAAAAATATACACCGAAAATAATCTACCCGAAAAAAAACTACTTTTTAAAACACGAAATTTACTATATACTTCTGTTTATAAGCTCGATGATTGTATAAATTATTACTACGGTTATTTAGTACCTTCCACATCGTTTTTACATGTATTCGGGGTTACTCCTTTTTGTAATGGATTGTTACTGCAAGGACCCAGCAGATATAACCCACACAAAACGCCCGGGGTTAATCCTCAATCAAAATTATTTAATATTTTTCAAGAACATAAGAAATGGGCAAAAATTTTAGGTGTTTCTTATGTAGGTGATATCAATCAAGCGGTTGAAGACAATAGAATTTCGGGATTAATTAAAGTTTCAGAAGCATTACATGAGAAAAAAATGGCAAGTATTGCCGATGAAATATCGAAACGAGAAAACATTAAGTTGGTTTTAATTAGTGGTCCATCTTCATCGGGAAAAACAACTTTTAGTAAACGTTTATCTGTTCAATTAGAAGTTTTAGGATATAAACCTGTTCAAATTTCAATCGACAATTATTTTGTAGAACGAGACGAAACACCCAAAGATGAAGATGGTGATTTTGATTTTGAATGTGTTGAAGCATTAGATTTAGAGCTTTTTAACCGACAATTAACTCAATTGTTAGAGGGAGAAGAAATTTCGGTTCCTACCTTTGATTTTGCTAGTGGAAAGAAAATTTATCAAGGCAATACTTTAAAATTACACCAAAACTCCATCCTTATTATAGAAGGCATTCATGGCTTAAATCCTCGATTGACATCAAAAATTGAGGAAGAATTAAAATTTAAAATTTTCGTATCAGCACTAACACAAATATCAATAGATACTCAAAACCCTATACCTACCACCGATAATAGACTAATTAGGAGAATGGTTCGAGATTACAGGTATCGCGGATATAGTGCTTTAAACACCTTAAAACGCTGGCAAAGTGTTCGTAAAGGCGAAGATAAATGGATTTTTCCTTTTCAAGAAAATGCCGATGTTATGTTTAATTCGGCATTATTGTGCGAACTTGGAATGTTAAAATCATACGCCGAACCCATTTTAAGAGATGTGCCCGAAAATTGTCCTGAATATGCCGAAGCGGTTAGATTGTTAAAATTTTTATCCTATTTTAAAACCATTTCCGAAAAAGACATTCCGCCAACTTCAATTTTAAGAGAATTTTTTGGTGGCAGCAGTTTTAGCTACTAATTTCTATTTCATTGCTTCTAATTCGGTTTTTAACTTTCGGGTAAGTTTCTTTACAACCTCGTCATAAGAGTGGTCTATCCAGCTCTTGATTAATGTATCATCAACACTTCCATCAATAGTAACACCATTCCAATATTTTTTATTAAAATGAAAAGCTTCCGAAACACAAGAATATTGTTCCCTAAGTTCAATAGCATATTCGGGGTCGCATTTTAATGCAATTATCAATTCATCTACTCTATCCAAACCAGTAACAGCAAACATTTTTCCCATTACTTTAAAAACAAGCGTTACATTATCAAATGGAAATTCTTCGGTAACTCCTTTTTTTAATAAACAATACTCTCGAAACTCGATTAAATCCATAAACAACATTTTTTAGTAAAATTCAAATTTAAAAGTAATACAAAATTGTTTACTTTTGTAAAAATGATGATTTTGATATAAAATTCATGAAAAAAGCTTACTCATCTCGACAAAATATTATCATATTATTTTTTTTAATTGTTGGCATTTTATTCACTTTAAGGCTTTTCTATATTCAAGTAATTGACGATAGTTGGGAAATTTCATCAAATAAAAACGCATTACGGAATAAAATTCAATATCCATCACGAGGACTTATTTATGACAGAACTGGTAAATTGATGGTTTATAACGAAGCAACTTATGATTTAATGGTTGTTCCAAATCAAATTAGCCAACTTGATACATTAGAATTAGCAAATTTATTAGATATAACGGTTGAAGAAGTTAGAAATAGGTTAATTAAAGCTCGAAATTACTCCTTGTTTGCTTCGTCAATTTTTGAAAAACAGATTACTAAAGAAACATACGGCTTTATTGAGGAAAAACTATACAAGTTTCCAGGATTTTATGTTCAGCCTCGAACATTACGATACTACCCCTTGCCTATTGCGGCTCATACCTTAGGCTACATTGGTGAAGTAAACGACAAAATATTAAGCGAAAACCCTTATTACTCCATAGGCGACTATATTGGAATTAGCGGAATTGAAAAATCGTACGAAGAAGTTTTGCGTGGCAGAAAAGGGGTTCGCGTTATGATGGTTGATGTTCATAACAGGGAAAAAGGATCTTTTAGAAACGGAGAATTTGATACCGTAGCAATTCCGGGTAAAAGCATTTGGTCGAGCATCGACATGAAATTACAAGAATATGGCGAAAAATTAATGCAAAATAAAAAAGGGAGTATTGTTGCTATTGAACCCTCAACTGGAGAAATATTGTGTATTGTTTCTAGCCCAAGTTACGACCCCAATTTAATGGTTGGTCATTCTCGTTCGAAAAATTACATAAAATTATTAAAAGATTCAATCAATAAACCATTGTTTAACAGAGCATTAATGGCACTTTATCCACCAGGGTCAACCTTTAAAATTGCAAACGCATTAATAGGTTTGCAAGAGGGAGTTTTAACACCCGAAACAAAATTTTCTTGTGAGGGTGGTTTTATTTTTGGAAATTTAAAAGTCGGGTGTCATAATCATGCTTCACCCTTAAACTTACAGCAATCCATTCAGCACTCATGTAATGCATACTATTGCAAAGCTTTTAGAGCAATAATTGATAATCGAAAAAAATATAAAACTACGCGTGAAGCCTATAATAAATGGCGTTCATATTTGGTAAAAATGGGATTTGGCACTACTTTCGATACCGATTTACCGTACGAATTAAAAGGCTTTATTCCAACAGCCGAATATTACGATAAATATCATGGAAAAAATCGCTGGAAATCATTATCTATCATTTCGCTAGGAATAGGACAAGGTGAATTAGGAACAACTCCTCTGCAATTGGCTAATTTTACAGCTATGATTGCAAATCGAGGATATTACTTTAAACCCCATATTGTTAGAGCTATTGGCAGACAAAACAGTTTGAATAAAAAATATTCTCAAAGAAATTACGTCGGAATAAATCCCGAACATTTTATCCCAGTTATTCAAGGCATGGAAAATGTTGTTTTAGCCGGAACAGCTACAAAGGCAAGAATTTCGGATATTACTACCGCCGGAAAAACTGGAACAGCTCAAAACCCTCATGGTAAAGATCACGCCCTTTTTATAGGATTTGCTCCTATCGACAAACCTCAAATTGCAATAGCAGTGGTTGTAGAAAATGCCGGATTTGGCGGTGTATGGGCTGCTCCTATTGCCAGTTTAATGATTGAATACTACTTTAACAGAAAAATAACTCGATTAGATATGGAAGCCTCATTAAAAACACTAAATTTAATACATCCATGAGTAAAATAGGTCGCCAATCTCTATTTGCAAATATCGACTGGATAATAGTATTAATTTATCTGTTTTTAGTACTCTTTGGTTGGCTTAACATTCATGCTGCTACATTCAACGAAACTTCAAAAGGGCTGTTCGATTTTGAACGAAGTAGTGGAAAACAATTTGTTTGGATTTGTATAGCAATTATTTTAGCCTTATTTATTATTGTTGTTGATGCTAAATTTTACACCACATTTGCCTATCTTTTTTATGGAATCACCATCTTACTTTTAATTTTTGTAATTTTTGGTGGTTCCGAAGTATCTGGTGCAAAATCATGGATTGGATACGGTGATTTGGGTATTCAACCATCCGAATTTGCAAAAATAGCTACAGCATTAGCTTTAGCTAAATATTTAGGTGAATCGAATCGAAATATTGAAAATATTAAAACTCAAATAGTTTCATTTGCCTTTTTTGTAATCCCAATGATTATCATTTTATTACAAAATGACACCGGTTCGGCTATTGTATTTTTAATTTTTATGTTTGTTTTATACCGCGAGGGAATGCCTGGCACACTGATTTGGGCTGGTTTGATATTTATTTTAATTTTTGTGCTTACGCTGTTGTTTTCATATATTCATATTTTTATTGGCGTTGCTATCTTAACCCTTTTCTTTTGGTACTTTATCCGAAAATTTCGAAAAGATGTTATTCGACTTATATTAATTGCCCTTGCAATTTCGGTATTTTCGTTCACCGTTGATATAATTTTTGAAAAAGTACTCCAACCTCATCAAAAAAATCGTATTGAAGTATTATTAGGTATTAAAACAGACCTTAAAGGAGCTGGATATAACGTTAATCAATCAAAAATTGCAATTGGTTCGGGTGGATTTTTTGGCAAAGGATATTTAAATGGAACACAAACTAAATTCAGATTTGTCCCCGAACAAAGTACCGACTTTATTTATTGTACTGTAGGAGAAGAATGGGGGTTTTTAGGCAGTGTTACTGTTATAATCTTATATCTCATTTTACTAATTCGTATTGTACTTCAATCGGAACGACAGCGTTCACATTTTAGCAGGATATATGGGTACGGAGTTGCTGGTATTTTATTTACACACTTTGCTATTAATATTGGAATGACATTAGGACTTGTTCCAGTAATTGGCATTCCCCTGCCGTATATTAGCTATGGTGGGTCATCACTATTGGCTTTTACTATACTACTTTTTATTTTTATTAAATTAGATATGAATCGTCAAAATGTAGTGTAGGTAAACAATTTTATATTAAAATGGTTATTTTATAACATAAACATTAGAAGAAAAATGAAATTTGAAGAACTTTTACAAAAAGAGAGTTTCACAAAAGATGAGATAATTCGATTGCTTGAATGTAATGAACCAGAACGCAAATTGTTGTTTGCTGAATCGGCTCGAATCAAGGAAAAATATATTGGAAATAAAGTTTATTTTAGAGGATTGGTTGAGTTTTCAAACATTTGTGCAAAAAATTGCTATTATTGTGGCATTCGAGCTGGAAATTCAAAAAATATTCGTTATCAAGTAACTGAAGAAGAAGTGTTGGAAGCTGCTAAATATGCTTTTGATGAAGGCTATGGCTCAATGGTTATTCAAGCAGGCGAACGTTCGGATAAAAAGTTTGTCGACCAAATTACAAATCTTTTATCTCGCATTAAAGAGATGAGTAATGGAAAATTAGGCATCACGCTTTCGTTGGGCGAACAAAGCGAAGAAACTCTCAAAACGTGGTTTGATGCTGGCGCTCATCGATATTTAATTCGTATCGAAGCTTCAAATAGAGACCTTTATTCGAAATTGCACCCCAATAACAAAACTCACGATTACGATGTGCGTTTGAAAAGTTTAAAATTACTTCGCAAAGTTGGTTATCAAGTGGGTACAGGTGTTATGATTGGACTACCTTTTCAAACCTTGAGCGATTTAGCCGATGATTTGTTATTTATGAAAGAATTGGATATTGATATGTGCGGAATGGGACCTTACATCGAACATGAAGATACGCCTCTTTTCCAATATCGCGAACAGCTAATTAGCAAAGAAGAAAGGTTTATTTTATCGTTAAAAATGGTTGCCATTCTTCGAATCATGATGAAAGATATTAACATTGCTGCCACTACAGCCATGCAAACATTGGACGATGTTGGTCGCGAAAAAGCCATTCGCATAGGTGCAAATATTATTATGCCAAATCTTACTCCAGTAAAATATCGTGAAAGTTATTTATTGTACGAAGATAAGCCGTGCATAGACGAAGAGGCATCGGAATGTAAAAACTGTTTAGAAGCCCGAATTAAAATTTCAGGAGCCGAAATTGGATATGGAGAGTGGGGTGACTCAAAACACTTCGATAAAAGGAACTAACATAAATCACTCTATCTGTAAGATTGAATTCATTAACGATTGTATAAAAAAATTTTAAAATTTGCTCAATGAATGAATCTGAACTAATTTCTGGTGCAATTCAAAAAGAGCGATTAGCCTGCGAGTTATTATACAAAACACACAAAAACAGGGTTTTCAATGTTATTTTGCCAATGGTTCAAAATGACAAAGAAGCCGAAGACTTATTACAAGAAACGTTTATTGATTTTTTCGAAAACCTTCACAAATTTAAACAAGAATCGTCATTATCTACATGGATTACCCGATTGGCTATTAACAAAGCCTTAGAATCGATTAGGAAAGCAAAACGGAAAAAGCGTTTTTCAATTTTCACATCTTCAATAAACAGTCCTCATCATGAAATTGAATCAACTTGGATGCATCCGGGAATAAAACTTGAAAACAAAGAAAATGCTCAAATTTTATTCAAAGCACTTAATTCCTTAAAAGAAAATTATAGAGTGGCGTTTACTCTTCACAAAATTGAAGGATTATCGCATAAAGAGATCAGTGAGATTATGCAAATTTCAATATCTGCTGTCGAAACATTAGTACATCGTGCTAAAAAGGAGCTTAAAATGTATGTCGAAAAAAATATGGATTTATAAATTCTATCATTTTTTATCCATCTGCAAGATTTATTTTTTTTGAACGAAATCCCGCGATAGCAAAAACAGTGTGAGTGTGGAGAGTGAGTTCGGAAATCTTGACTGTCATACCAAAGGCAGATAATTAAATTGAAATTTCGAAATTTTTATTTTTTTCTTTTGTCGTCGAGCAGAGTCGAGACGCCGATGGATAGTGCTTTTAGTGCTTGGATTCGTACGTCTCGACTACGCTCGACGTCCAGTTTTTCACCGCGATAGCGTAATCAAATAGATGCATCAGTCCGTCAGCTGACGGACTTATACCTTTAAAATCTAAAAACACTAAAATTGCTAAACTCGTGCGGTGGGTTGGAAAAAACGGCGAGGGTGACGGTGGCGAGAATGGCATAAAGCGTTGCAAATCTTAAAAGTGCTTTAGCATCGTTTCGGTGCGAACCGAAACCGACTTTTATTAGATTTGTAGCTTTATGGCAGTGGGGGTGGATAGCATCGTTTTTTCTTGACTTTTTTGGATACTTTTTGTGTCAAGACAAAAAGTATCGAAGAAAATTGTATTTTTACAAAAACATATCCCAATTGAGCAATAATTATAAAATATATTTGTATAATATTGATAGTGAGTATTTTAACTTACACAATCCGTACAGGTTTGGCTTTAATGGGCAGGCGTGTCCGCCCTTTTGGAGGAAGCTCGATAACGAGATACAAGGCAGTGGAAATTCTTACGATTTTGGTGCTAGGATATATGATTCGAGGTTTGGCATATTTTTGACTGCCATTTCTTTAGCAAAAACCAACTATCTTTAGAGAAAATGATGTTCCAGAAATAATAAGAATATTATGAAGAAATTGACTATAATAATAACAATAATTGTAGCTACCATGATTTTTCTGAGTATGCTCGCTAGAGGCATTCTAAACAGAGATGAAGAAATCAAGAAAGCTGAAATTTTAAATCAACGAAAGTATTATTATGTGGTGGAAAACGATACGAATATACACGAGGGTTTATTTATTGAAGATTTAAAATATAAAGATTCATTAGTAAAATTTTATGATGATTTTTTTGCCGATACTACTGGGTTTATAAGTGTAAACTTTGAATCAACCCCAATACCTCTCGATACTGCTGTAAATATTGTTGAATATGCAACTAAGGATTCCTCAATAGTGAAGGTGATTTTCCATTATAAAACAGAATATAGTGAGCAATACAATCAGGTTGGATATGTACTTTCAAAATTTTTACACGATAAAAAATCTACGGATGAAATAGTTAAATAAAAAAATATCCATTCATTTTAAAGAATTATCTAAAAATATAACACATGATTAAAAATATAAAAGAAATTTGTATTTTTACAAAAACAAAACCCATTTGAGCAATAATTATAAAATCGGTTTGTATAATACTGATAGTCTGTACTTTAATTCGCATATTTCGTACGAGTTTGGCTTTTATGGGCGAATGAAAAAAGGTTGGGGAGAGGGTGAAATTTAGACCCAAAACCTCAAATAAATATTAGTGAATGTGCAGTGATGGTTAATACTCCAATATGTGTTGCATGCGTAAGCGAAAAATACATAGACGTTGTAATCTGCTATATTCAAAAAGTATTGGATATCAATGATTTTATTCAGATTGTTGAAAAAATGATATTCATGAGCAAATTGAAGAAAACAAAATAATTGAGAATACAAAACGTTCTTAAAGCAATTCTTAAATAAAAAATAATTACCGATGAACTATATTATTTTCAAATCTCATAGACCCATTGTAGCATATTTATATGTTATTTGCATGTTAGCATTGCTAATCTTTTTTTTTATTATTTCATTAAATATATTAATTAGTTTTTTTTATTGTTCAATTATTGGAGGTTTACTTTATTTTTTTCTTTTAAGAGATGGACATTTAATAGAACTGTATAGTAATCGAATAATTGTTAAAAGTCTTTTAGGAAAGATTAAAATCGATTGCTATTTTGACAAGGTTATTTATTATGATTATTATAGGAGTATATATTGTCTTTTATCCCCTAAAGTTCGATCTAATTTAGTTGAGAAACCTTATGATACGTTGTATTTAAAAATTGAACATAATAAAAGCATTACCGAATATGAAATTCATTTGAATTTATTTGTTTTTGAGTTTAGTAAACTATTAAGGATTTTAAAGGATCAATATCCGAACGCAATGAATAGATAATCCATTCATTTAGGTTGTGTGCCAATTAGCACTTTTTTTGGACTCAGAATCAGCGATTTTCATCGCTGAAACGATTAAGTGTTTGTAATCCAATTCGTTTATGCGAATTGAAACAACCACTAAATCGGGGCTAAATCAAATTAATCCAAGATTTTCTATTTAAAAAATCTCAATCTTGCATAAATTTGATTAAACAAGAAAAAAAGTATGAGCCTGCCTGGTATGCATATTCCGATAGAGTTTCTGTTAGAGTGCAAGTCGTTAATAGAATTGTACTTATACAGAAACCGTATCGGAAACATAGGGCGTGGAAGAAATTATTTTAAAAATCAATAGGATAAATGAAGATAATTTTAGTATTTTTACAAAAATATAACCCATTTTAGCAATTTTAAAAAATTCGGCTTATACAATATCGTTGGTGAATGATTTAAGTCGTACATTCCAGTAAATTAACTGATAGAAATTTAACTAAAAGATGAAAAATAAAAAAACAATAATTTGGGGCATCTGTTTAATTCAAATACTAATAATAGTTTTAATACAGATTATAATGAATTACAATGTGATAAAAAGTATCAGCGATAATAATACTAGAAATTCTTTCTTACTTATCATAAATGGCAATTATATGAATTTTGGTTTATTTTTAAGCTTCAGTTTGACATTTTTGTCAACAATTATTATGAACAAGTTTGTTTTTCATTTAGAATTAAAAGTTTTCAGAATATTGTTCTTATCTATTATTTTTTGTATTTTCTATTTATTTTTTTATACTATTTCTTATTGGGTTTTTCTAATTCCATACTTGACGAAATAGCCCTGCAATTTCCGAGATGACTTGCAATATATTCGGAACATAAATACAAAATCATACAAACAAAAGCTTCATTATGGGACATTTTTATTAAAGAAGTAATACTGTTTTGTAAGAATTTTGTATGGCAATTTTTAATAATGTCCTTTTAATGAGTATATGTATAGAACGCTATTTTCTAAATCAAGACTATATATAAAGCGATGCTCATTGTTGATTCTGCGGGACCATTTACCAGTAAGTTTGTGTTTTAAGGGTTCAGGATTTCCGATGCCTTTATAAGGATTATTAATAATCGCATCTTTTAATTCAGATATTTTATTTTGAATTTTCACATTGTTCGTCTTTTTCCAGTATTCAATGTGTTTAATGGCAGTTTCGGATAAAACTATTTCCATAAATTATCAAAGTCGTTGGAAGAAACTTTTGTTACCTTGCCTTTTTTGATTTCTTGTTCGGCATCTAATACAATTTTCACAAAAGCTTCATTATATGGCTCTTCCGTTTTTTTCACTTCATATTTTATTTTCAAAGCTTTCATAAAAGCAACTAAAGCCTCAATTTTTGAAGCGTCGTTAGGATGAACTGTAATATTAATTGTAGTCATTAAATTCTGTTTACGAATTGTTCTACAAAGATATTACATTTTAAGCAAATTGGATTAAGTGATAACCATTTTTTTTATCCATCTGCAAGATTTATTTTTTTTTGTCATCTAAGCTTTGTTTTATCATCTGAAAAACATGAAAAATTCTGAAAAAATACTGCAATCTTTTGATGAGATTGTCCCCATAGAAGCCAAAGATGAGCTTTTTGATTCAATTTATTCAAAAATCTCCAAATCGGAAAAAGAACAGCAGATATCGCCAATCTATTTTTCATTATTAAAATATGCCGCGGTGTTTTTAATTCTTTTTACAACCGTTAATTTTGTTTCGTTTTTCAAAAGTACGAAGGTCGAATCACCAAAAGAACAAACTTTTACCTCCGAAGATTTTTTAAAAGAATATCAAGTAATACGTTATTAGTCAAAATAGTATAAAATGAAAAAAGATACTCAAATCAAGATTTTATTAATTGCAATTATTGTGTTGCTCATCATTAATATAATTACAGTTTTTAAAGTTTGGATTACTCCAAATCACGAAAGAGGATGTGCACCAGGTATGGAGCAAGGCAGAGTACCTGGTGGTTTTTTGCCCGAAAAGCTCGAATTTAATGAGCAACAAAACGCACAATTTGAAATTTTAAGAGAAGCTCATCACGAGGCGGTTAAAGCCATTGAAGACAGTGTTCGAATCTTAAAAAATAACTTTTTTGGTAAAATATCCGAAGAAAAAATTGATACGGCTCAATTAAATTTTCTATCAAATGTCATTACCGAAAAACATCGGCAAATTGATATTTTAACATTTTGGCATTTTAAAGCTGTTTACAAAATTTGCGATGAATCTCAAAAAGTCAAATTCGAATCAATCATTAAAGAGGGATTAATGCCTGAGCCAAACCGTCGAGGTCCAATGAGGCATTTGAAAAATTAAACACATATTCGCACACATACTAAATTAAACAATATGATTAATAAAAATGTTGCTGTAAGCGATTCGGGCTTTGTCCTGAACACTTCAACCGGAGAGTCTTTTTCGGTAAATCCTATAGGAGTAGAAATAATCAACCTGCTTAAACAGGATAAAAATTTTGAAGAAATTTCCAAAGAAATCATGGCTAAATACGACATTGATGCCAATACCCTAGAAAAAGATTATTATGATTTTTGTGATATGCTAAAATTTTATCATGTGGTTGAAAAACCAGTAAAATCGTAAGTATGAAAAAGAAAATAACGGTTGGTGTAACTGGATTAAATGCCATTGACAGCCCTGGTCCGGGTGTGTCGGTTATTCGCGGATTGCTCGAATCCACAAAATTTGAATGTCGAATCATTGGATTATCATACGAATCGCTCGAGCCAGGAATTTACATGCATGATATCGTGAATAAAACGTATCATATCCCCTATCCTTCGGCTGGAAGTGCAATATTGTTAGAACGATTGATGTATATTCAGGAACAAGAACACATGGATGTGATTATTCCAAATTTTGATGCCGAACTCTTTTCATTTATGAAACTAGAACCAGAGTTGAAACAAATTGGTATTTCGATGTTTTTACCTACTTCTAAGCAGTTTGATGAGCGTCATAAACACAATCTTCCGGAATTTGGGAAAAAATACGGAATAAATGTTCCGCACAGCAAAACGATTTATTCTTCGGCTGAAATATATGGTTTACACGAAGAATTTTCGTACCCGATGGTGATAAAAGGCAAATATTACGAAGCCAGCATTGCCCATAGTGCCGATCAGGCGGTGAATTATTTCCATAAAATTAGTTCAAAATGGGGTTTGCCTATTATCATCCAGCAATTTGTTGATGGAAGTGAATACAATATAACTGGATTAGGCGATGGAAATGGCAATATGATAGCAGCCGTACCTATGCGAAAACAATACATTACCGATAAAGGAAAAGCTTGGGGAGGCATCAGTATCGATGATAAAGAAATGATTGAAATGACTCGTCATTTTATTGCCGAAACAAAATGGAGAGGCGGATTTGAGCTGGAACTAATGAAAGATGAAGATGGTAAATTTTTTCTTCTCGAAATAAACCCCCGAATTCCAGCTTGGATATATCTTGCGGTAGGATGTGGGCAAAATATTCCCGAAGCATTGGTTTGCCTTGCTTTAGGAATAAAAATAGAACCATATACCGAATACACCATCGGAAAAATGTTTATTAGATACGCTTGGGATATGATTGTAGATGTTCAAGAATATCAAAAAATTTCAATTTTAGGAGAATTATAATTTTAAATTAAAAAATATGTCAAAAATAAGATACGAACGACCAGTAATTCAAAAAATTGAAGCTGGAATGCCGAATAAATTTGGAACAAAATCCGAATATCATCCAATGACACACATTGATGGTGTAGCGGTTAAAGAGCTTGTACAAAAATATGGTTCACCTCTTTTTGTTATTTCCGAAAAAACAATTCGTGCGAATTATCGCCGAGCATATAAAGCGTTCACCACTCGATATCCAAAAGTTCAATTTGCATGGTCATATAAAACCAATTATTTGGATGCCGTGTGCAAAACCTTTCATCAAGAAGGCTCATGGGCTGAAGTAGTTTCGGGATTTGAATACCAAAAAGCGATAAATAATGGGGTTGAAGGCAGTAAAATCATCTTTAATGGACCCGATAAAAACGAAGAGGAGCTAAAAGTAGCCATCGAAAATGAATCGCTGATTCACATCGATCATTTAGACGAGTTGTATACCATCATAGGCATTGCAGAGAAATCGAATCACAAACCCAAAGTTGCTATTCGAATCAACATGGATACAGGTACTTATCCTGTTTGGGATAGATTTGGTTTTAATTACGAAAATGGTCAAGCATGGGATGCTTTAAATAAAATCATGAACAATTCCAGATTAGAATTGGTGGGTTTACATTGCCATATCGGAACGTTTATGCTTGCACCAAGTGCTTATGCAACAGCAGCCCATAAGCTCGCAACCTTACTAAATGAAATTGAACATAAATACAATCACCGGATTAAATATATTGATTTAGGTGGTGGATTTGCCTCAAAAAACACCTTGAAAGGTTCCTATTTACCTGGAAATGACATCAATCCTGATGTTGAAGACTTTGCCGAAGCCATTACTTCAGCCCTGTTAAACTTCAATTTTAAAAATAATGTATTGCCCACATTGGTGCTCGAAACTGGACGTGCCTTGGTTGATGATGCGGGCAATCTAATTTCGACAGTTATTGCCAATAAAAGATCATCGCAAGGCAAACGTACCACCATTATTGATGCTGGCGTGAACATACTTTTCACCTCTTTTTGGTACGACCACAAAATTACTCCCGCTCAACCTTTTACACATTACAGCGAACCCACTGTTGTTTTTGGTCCACTTTGTATGAACATTGATGTAATTAGAGAAAGTGCCGAATTGCCCTTGTTAAACAAAGGTGACAACCTTGTAATTCAAAGTGTTGGAGCTTATAATATGACACAATGGATGCAATTTATAACCTACCGTCCTAATATTGTAATGATTGACGAAAAAAGTCAAACGCATCTTATCCGAATAAAAGACGATATTGAAACATTTAAAAACAAAGAAAAAGTTCCTGATCATCTTACAAATTTCGAATTATAATATAAATACTAATTTCTTTGAAAAACAACTATAAACACACTTCGGAAATATTGCTATCAAGCACTTTGCAAAGCTATGCTCAGATATTTTTCTCAAATTCGGCATGGTTTGGCATTGTGCTTATGATAGTTAGTTTTTTTGATGTTTGGGCTGGATTAGCTGGCTTATTTTCGGTAGTTGCAACCAATGTTGCAGCTTACCTTATTGGGCTAAATACCTTTAATATCAAAAACGGTTATTATGGTTTTAACACACTTCTCGTTGGCTTAGGAATAGGAATGCAATTCACTCCGAGTTTAGAAATGTATCTTCTAGTATTTTTTGCATCACTATTGACACTACTCCTCACGGTTGTAAGCGAAGGAGTGGTTGGAAAATACGGATTGCCTTATTTGAGTATCTCATTTTTAATTTCTATTTGGGTCATTACTTTAGCAAGCAGGCAATATGAACATCTCGAAATCAGCCAACGTGGCTTGTTTATGTACAACGAGATGTATGATGCAGGTGGCTTAACGATGGCAAAATGGTATTGGTGGTTTGTAAATTTGGGATTACCCGAATCGGTGGTAACATATTTCAGGTCGTTGGGTGCTATATTTTTTCAATATAATTTGTTTGCAGGAGTTATTATTGCCATAGGTTTGCTTTTTTATTCGCGAATAGCTTTTATTTCTACCCTTCTTGGATTTTTTAGTGCATACTGGTTTTATGAGTTTATTGGCGGTGATTTAGCTCAATTAAACAGTAGTTATGTTGGATTTAATTTCATTTTGACAGCCATTGCACTGGGAGGATTTTTTCTAGTTTCATCAAAACATTCCTTTTTGTGGATTTTACTCTCAGTTCCCATCATTTCAATTCTGATTGCCGCTTCTACCGTCATTTTTAGTGTGTATGGCTTATCCATTTATTCGCTTCCTTTCAACATTGTTGTGTTGTCGGTTTTATATGTTTTTAAATTTAGAGAACGAAATTTCGACAAACCTCAAATTGTAATTCATCAAACATTTAGTCCGGAATTAAATCTATACGCACAACTCAATCATACGGAACGATTTAGTAAGCTTTATTATGTTCAATTTGAATTGCCGATATTGGGTGAATGGAAAATTACTCAAGCTCACAACGGAAAACTAACACATCGAGGAAACTGGCAACATGCTTGGGACTTTGAACTCGAAGATAGTGAAGGGAAATTATTTGCACGAAACGGATTTTCGAAAGAGGATTATTATAGCTATTCAAAACCGATTATTTCCCCTGCGGACGGTTGGGTAATACAAATCATCGATTCTATCGAAGACAATGAAATTGGAAATGTAGATTTGGAACACAATTGGGGAAATACCATTATTATAAAGCATGCCGAAGGATTATTTAGCAACATTAGTCATATTTTAAAAGACTCATTTAAAGTAAAAATTGGCGATTATGTCAAAAAAGGAGACCCAATTGCGCTTTGTGGAAATTCAGGACGATCGCCACAACCCCATGTCCATTTTCAAATTCAAGCATTGCCTTTTGTAGGTTCGAATACCATAAAATATCCTTTGGCTTTTTTTGTTCATCGAGAAGAAAATCAATTCAACTTAAATTTTTTCGATTATCCAACACTTAATCAAAATGTTTCGAATATTGAAGTAAGCCCAAATTTGAAAGAAGCCTTTAATTTTATTCCTGGGCAGCAAATATATTTCAGTATAAAAAATCGTAAAACTAACGTTTCGAAGGAAGTGAGCTTTGAAATTCTAGTAGATTATTACAACAATCCGTATTTCTATTGCCACGAAACCAAAAGCAGTGCCTTTTTCCGAAATGATGGAAAAATATTTATGTTTACCACTTATTATGGACCTAAAAAAGGTTTATTGTATCATTTTTACATGGCATTTTATCGAATTCCTTTGGGATTTTATAAAGGAGTGGAAATTAAAGATTCATTTCCGATTAATTTCTTAAATGTAAAGCCACTGGTGATTCTTCAAGACATTATTGCACCCTTTTACATCTTCTTAAAGTCGGAATACACCGCTTTATTTCTCAAAAATAATGAAGATTTTAGTAAAACAGAAACATTCATCGAAACACAGTCGTGCATGAAAATTGGTTCTGCCAAAATGAAATCAATAAAATATTCGATACTTATAAAAAACTCCAATATTGAATCACTTTTAATCGAAAGTAAAAATACGATAATGGAAGCTAAGCAAATATTTAAAAAACGAGAACTCGAAAACTAAAATCCCTTATGCAAAAAATAATAAGCTCCATGTTTTTTATTATCTCTTTTAACTGCATGTATTCTCAAACTAGTGTAAGTTTTGAAGATATTGAAGCAAAAACGTTAAATTACTATTATACTGCACAGTGGGATTCGTTGATAATAATTGGAAATGAAGCTCTTAAAAATGACATTGATTATTTTTATTTGCGAACCCGATTAGGATATGCCGAATTTATAAAAGAGCATTACCGAAATGCGATTACGCATTTCGAGAAAGCAATATCGTTTAACTCGTATGATGAATTTACAAAATATCATTTGTATCTTTCCTATTTAAACGGGGGTTATTCCGAAGAAGCTAAATTTTATGGGCAATCATTGAGCTATAGTTTAAAAAAACAACTAAACATTGAATCGCCAAAATTTATTTCAGGAATTTATTTTGAAGGTGGATATGGATTTCCTGACACTAAACAAAAATCCATGCCCAAAAATCAAAATTTTTTAGTGTCAAAAAAAAGTAATTCTAATTTAAATTACCTTACAATAGGGTTCAATCATAGCTTAGGAAAGTCAATTTCGTTGTTTCATTCGATCAATTTTTTTAATGGAAATTTTATCGAAACCTACACTGCAAAGCCTTTAAAAGAAGTTCCTTTAAAAACTCGAATGACCGATTACTATTTTTCGCCAAGTATCCGCTTATTTAAAAAAACTGTCGCTCACCCTTTTGTTCATTTTGCTAAAGTAGGGCAACAAATTACCTACTTAATACCACCTCCAAGTCTCCCACCACCTGGAGTTCAGCCACCAGTAAATATTGGAACTATTGACACTGTTTTTAGTGATTTTTCGATAGGGATGTGTCTTGCAAGATATATTCCTTTTGGAAGTATTTCGCTTGGTTTTTCTTATAATCATTTTGCAAATCGGAACTTTTATCAGCAAAATGCAGATTTTGTATGGTATCCGCTTAAAAAAAATAATTTTTACTCAAAAACACAAATCCAATATTTAGTTCCTAGTGAAGCAAATTCAGAAAAGCAAATGGCATTTACACAAACATTTGGCAGTAAATTGACATCAAAATTTTGGCTTGAATTATTCGTAACTCAAGGCAATATTACCAATAGCAATTTAAACAACGGATATTTGCTATACAATGGAACTGACTCATATCGAAGAATTTTAGGCTCAACTCTGTATTTTTACTCTAAAGTAAATGTATTTTTCCGTTATCAGTTTGCACAAATGCAAACAAGTATTTGGAAGTATGAACAAGGTACCGATAACATCAGTTTTTATCAAAAATCAAATTATAACAAACAAATAATCACAGGAGGTTTACTATGGAAATTTTAAAAAAATCACTTATCATTTTTTATTTCTTTTCGTCATTTGCTCTTTTTTCACAAACTAGCAAAGAGTTACAAGCAGCATTTGTAAAAAGTTATGCATTAGAAACGGAGTATAAATACAACGAAGCTATTATCGCACTTAAGCCATTGTACAGCGAAAACAACTATGAATTAAATTTACGAATTGGATGGTTAAATTATTTGGCAGGAAAATATACCGAATCCTCGCAATATTACAACCTTGCCATTAAACTTATGCCCTATTCACTTGAAGCTCGTTTTGGATATATTTTACCTCAAGCAGCGTTAAATAATTGGGAAAATGTTAAAAAACAATATCAAGAAATTTTAAAAATTGATCCAAAAAACACAACGGCAAATTATCGTTTAGGATACATCCATTATTACAATAAAGAGTATTCAGTGGCATTAAAATATTTTGAAATCTGTGCCAATTTGTACCCATTCGACTACGATTCAATTTTAATGTATGCATGGACCAACTATCAATTGGGTAAACAACGCGAAGCACAAGTTTTATTTAACAAAGTACTTCTAATTCGTCCAAACGACGCTTCAGCCTTGGAAGGTTTGGGATTGATAAAATAACAGAAACATACTTGTTTTTATTCGGACATCTGTTCAATTCTATTTATTGTTGAAAAAACTTAGGGCATTTCGTTTTGCTTGATGTCCAATTACAAATTAAAAAACACAAATAATAAAAATTTGTGGGTTAATTTTTAAATAAATTATAAACATGAATTTATGGAACGTGATTTTTTTGTAAATTGCACCACTTTTTAAAATCAATCAATGAAAACCAGAATTAGAATTATTGGAAATATATTTCTCCTCTGTTTTTCTATATTTAATGTAAGTGCACAACACTACCGAGTTTTACCTAGCAATTATAACAAAGATTCTAGCATTTATGCAGTAACTCAAATAAGTCCTTCCTCCTATTGGATGGGTGGTGAAAATGGTTATATTAAAGAAATAAATGATAAAGGTGAAATTACCGATTTAAATTATTCCTTTGAAGGTAAGGATATTTATAAAATTGTTGCCGATGAAAAATCGGTTTACATTGTTGGTGCTGGACCCACACTGTGGATTATCAACAAAGAAACCCGAAATCTGAAAACGTTTTTATTTAACAATGATTTAAACAAACGTTGCTTTTACGACATTTTGCTTTTACCAAATAACCAAATGATGCTTTGTGGAGGCAATAATGCCATTGCTCATGCGGGTAAAGTTATCCCTTTAGGATTTATTGCAACATGCGACAGGACAAATCCTGCAAATAGTTTAAAAATTGTTTTAAAAAATAAGCTTAAGTTCACTTTTACACTCGAAGCAAATCCTAAAACGAACGAAATTTATGCGGCTACATTTAATGGGATTAATACCAGTATCTTTTGTAGCCAAGACAATGGAATTAGTTGGTCAAAAAAATATCGAGTAAAAGGAATTATTCACGACATTCAATTCGATAACGAAGGGAAATTATGGTTTGCGGGCACTCCAGGATTAAATTACCGTAAAAAAGGCATGTTTGGCTATATTGATAAAGATGTGGTACATAAAACAATTACTAAAGAGGGTTGTTTGTGGAAATTATGCGAAATTGACGAAAGTTTATATGCAGCCAGTGTTAGCGGTTTGTTATTAAAAATATCGAAAAACAACATGAGTTACACATCCGAAAAAACGTCCATGAAAGGTGCTTTATACACTATGGCAAATTTTTCAAACAAATCTTTGATTATTTGTGGTCATGGTAAATCAGTTTGTATAAGATACTAAAATACTGACGTAAAAAAAATCATATAAAGTTTGTATATTAAAAATAATTCGTATATTTGCAAACCCAAAAAGGCCCCGTAGCTCAATTGAATAGAGTATCTGACTACGGATCAGAAGGTTTCAGGTTTGACTCCTGACGGGGTCACAGTCAAACAAAAAAAAGAGAATCGT
>CAZFPO010000015.1:26533-43834 GCA_964521105.1 uncultured Lentimicrobiaceae bacterium
TCCAAAGATTTTTCTGACAGAAACGAGGCTCGCAAATACGAAAAATATTTAAAATCTGGAATTGGAAGAGATTTTCTGAAAAAATATTTATCCGAAAATGATTTATAAATGTAGTACGGATCAGAAGCCTGCCTGCCGCAGGCAGGGTTTCAGGTTTGACTCCTGACGGGGTCACAGTCAAACAAAAAAAAGAGAATCGTAAGGTTCTCTTTTTTAATTGAAAATTATCAAAATGGAACAATATACAGTTTATGTTATTCGAAGTTCTGTGAATGGATTTTTGTATAAAGGGTTAACAACAGATATTAAAAATCGATTATTTGAACATAATTCTGGTAAAAATTTCTCTACAAAACCATATTTACCATGGGAATTGGTGTATTCCAAAGATTTTTCTGACAGAAACGAGGCTCGCAAATACGAAAAATATTTAAAATAATGTGAATCATATCAAGAAACTGAACTATTTTGGACATGGCTATAATATTACTAACAGTAACAAATAGAATATTAGAGCGAATAATGAGGTATTCATCCAAAACACTTCCGATTTTCAGGCTGAAAGCCTGTATTTAATTCAACCCGAAGCAACGCTTCGTGGGTAAAGAAAAAAATACTAATTTCGCTCTGTAAGAGCAACTTAAAAAATAAAAAAATGGCACAGTCATTATCAAAACTCTATTTTCATATTGTATTTCATGTGAAACACAATAAAAAAACAATAAATAAAGACATTAAACCAGAGCTATATGCATATATTAGCACAATAATTAAAAACAATAGTTCAATTCCCATAATTATTAATTGAGTAGAAGATCATTTACATATTTTATGTGTAATGTCGAAAAACATCTCATTATCGCATTTTGATGAACTAATTAAAAAGCATTGCAGCAGATGGATAAAAACAAAAGGTGATTTATATAAAAATTTTGCTTGGCAGAATGGCTATGGCGGGTTTTCGATTAGTCCATCGTTGCATGATACTATAAAGAACTACATTTTGAATCAAGAAAATCATCATAAAAAAACCACTTTCAAAGAAGAGTATATTGAATTGTTGAAAAATCACGGAATAGATTTTAATGAAGATTATTTATGGACGGAATGATTGGATTAGTAAGCTGCCCTTTCAGGGCGTATTTTTTGTTGGTGTCACCTTTTTCACGAGGCTTTGCCTCGTGTTGAAATAATTCAGTCTTTCAGACTGTTTATTTTTCTGAAATAAATTTCATTTATTAAAAATTTCATGAGTGGCATTTTTGGTTATTTTTGGTTTTACAGGCTAAAAAAAAAGAAATCATAAAAACTTTAAGCAAGTCTTCGATGGTAAAAAAGCATCATAGAAATCGTTCGTAAAAAAACTACTATAGCATAAAGCAACATCTGTTGTGTATGACTGTATTACAATACTCATCAAAAACATACTTATTTTTAGGGCTGAAAGCCTGAATTTAATTCAACCCGAAGCAACGCTTCAAGTATAAAAAAAGACTAATTTCGCTCTGATAATTCAATTATTTTACAAAAAAATTAGCAAAAAAAATAGTTCATGATTTTTGAAAATAGATGTATCTTTGTGTAATTAAACAAAAGACTATGAGACGTTTTTTAAAATCATCGTTACTACTCTTAATTTTATTCATAATTCTAATATTAAAAATTCAAGCAATACCATTCACCCCTTTCGATACCACATTCAATTATAGTTACCCTTCCATTAAAACATTAAAAACCGAACCCGAAGGTCCAAAAGGATTAGAAGTAATTGGAAATTTTGGTGCTTATTTAGCCGATAAACACCATGCTGCTTTTTATAACGGAACTCCTCAAAATGTAAACAATATTAACTTTGTACTAGACAACTATTACTGGCGTGATAACATTAAAGAACTTCTTCGTAACACTGTAAATCGCGACTCATTTATGCTATCCGATTATCCAAAAAACATGAAATATAATATCACTATGAATGTTGGGTTTGGTTTTAGATATAATTACAATCCTTCATGGGCATTAAATTTTCAAATAAACGTTTGTAAACTAACTGCAAAAGATTTTTTTACAATTCAAGTTTTTCCTGCTTTCGATAATCAATCTAAAAGTTATTTGAATTATGGAATTATCGGCTCAGAATCTCGCACAAACATCGACCTTGGTTTGGTTAAAACGTTTAAAACAGATAAAAACATCCGACCTATGGCTGAATTTGGCTTAAATTTTAATAACACCATAGTTAAAGAAGCATATATTGTTGTAGAAGAACAAAAATTTAGCACAATCAACGTTTATGGAAACCGCAATTATATTCCAAATACAAATAACCCTGAATATCAAATACGCCAGGGTGGAATTGGGTTTGGTGCTTATGGTGGTGCAGGTGTAAAATGGGTTTTTAACACCTACCTATCCCTCGAAACGGTGCTTTACTTATACATGTCGCAAATAAATCTCGAAGGATACGAAGGTTTTGGTTATCATACTTCTGGTTTCCTCCGATTTGTTATGAGTCCGGCTTTATTAATGAACAAAAATTAAACCCTGAATCAGCAATAGAATCGCTGAAACAATTATTCACTTTTATTATTATCTGTTTTATTTTTTTTCAAGTATTTGTTGTACAACGAAAAAAGTAAATCAAAAATAAAATACCCAAATACTACTCCATATCCTACCATGATGTATGGATTCGATTTTAGGGCACAAGTTCCCGTGCTACAGCCCACAAAATAATAATACAAGTAACCACCTATAGCACCTAAAACAACTCCTATGATGTGGATAAAACTAAAGTTTTTAGCAAAAAAATTTTTCATAAAATTAAAATATATAAAAATAGAACAAATCAAGTAGCGAAAAAGTTGCAAAAATAATTCCTGCTATTCCATTAAGAGTGGCAAAAGCCAGATTAACTCTACTAATATCATTTGGTTTCACTATAAATTGCTCATAAAATAAAATCATTGAAAAAATCACAAGTCCAACGTAATAAAATACACCTGCTTGAATTAAATAACCAACATAAAATAAAAGAGTTGCCGAAATAAAATGACCAATTCGTGAAATCCATAATGCATTGATTCGTCCAAAAGCTTGCGGAATTGAGTGTAAATTATTTTCTCTATCAAATTCTTCATCTTGAAGGGCATACAAAATATCGAAACTTGCTACCCAAAACAACACCGAAAGTGATAGCAAAATGGGAATAAAATCAAATTTACCCGAAATAGATAAATAAGCTCCCATGGGCGAAATAGCCAAACTCAAACCTAAAAAATAATGACAAAACCAAGTAAATCGTTTCAATAAACTATAACTCAAAATAATTAATAACGCTAAAAATGACAATTTGAAACAAAGAGGATTAATAAAAAAACTCACCAAAATAAACAACATTGAATTTAATCCCACAAAAAAACAAGCTTTTGTTTTAGTGATAATGTTGCGTGGAATTTCTCGGTTTTTGGTTCGTTCATTTTTCGAATCAAATTCAGCATCTACAATACGATTAAAAGCCATTGCCGCATTACGAGCAAAAAAAACAGCTAAAATAATATATACGATAAACCACCCTTCAAAACTGGGAACGTATAACTTATATGCTAAGGCAAAACCAATTATTGCAAATGGTAACGAAAAAACCAAATGACTAATTTTTACTAAAGAAGACCATTTTTTTATCATCGACATTTTTTTTGCAAAAATAATCTTAATTAGTGGATAACATCATTATTAAGTAAAATGAATAATAGAAATTCATCAATCCGACTTATTCAATTATCAACAAATATATACTACTGATATTCTGTTATTTAAACACAATATGAACAACAATAGTACTTGTTTAAAAAAAGCACACTTAACTATTAAAAAAATTATGTATAAATTCGCATAACCAAGTATAATTTTAATCCTATGCAAAAATTATTTATTATCCTTTTGTTGATGTTTTCAACATTAATAACATACTCACAAACAGCGAAAAAACCCGTTAAAGGTGACCCTGAAAAAGCGATGGAATTTTACAGAACCGGTAATTTTTATGCTGCCATTCCCGAACTCGAAAAATTAGTAAAAGGCGACCCTAATAATTTAACGTACCGAGCATTGTTAGGATATGCTTATTTAAACACCAACATCGATAAAACAAAGGCAATTGAGCACTTCGAAATAGTAATAAAAGATGCTAAAGCTGATATTTATTCATTCTACGATTTGGGCAGAGCGTATATGCTTGCTTACCGTTTTGACGAAGCCCTAAAATGCTTTCAAACGTTTCAAAGTAAAAACAAAGAAAAAGAAAAGGATTTAATTGTAAGTAACGCACGCATGATTGAAATGTGTAATTATGCTAAAGAAGCGTATAAAAAAAGGGTGAATGTAACCATTGAAAATTTGGGGGACAATATAAACACCGAATTTCCCGATTATAATCCATTTATTGATGAATATGAAACTACCCTTTTCTTCTCCTCCAAACGAAAAGGTAATGTTGGCAACTATGCTGATGTCGATGGATTACTAACGTCCGATGTTTTTTTTAGTAATGTATCAAGCGATTCATGGCAAAAACCTAAACGATTATCTTCGGCTGTAAACACCTATTTAATTGAAGAATGTGTTGGCTTAAGTGCAGATGGCAATGACTTGTTGATTTACATTTATAATGAAAACGGAATGGATGATATTTTCATATCTTCAAAAAAGGGAAAAACATATCAAAAGGCTGAATTTTTAACGTTTAACACAAAATACGAAGAAACATCTGGAACCATTTCGCCCGATAAAAAATACATTATTTTTGCTTCAAAAATGCCAGGCGGTTCGGGAGGTAAGGACTTATACATTTCAAAAAAACTTCCTAACGACACGTGGTCGGAAGCCAAAAGTTTAGGCACAACCATTAACACTCCTTATGATGAAGATTATCCGAGTTTTTCGCCCGATGGAAAAACTATCTACTTTTCGTCTCAAGGGCACAATAGCATGGGTGGTTTCGATTTATTTAAAACTACATGGGAACCTCCTACCCTTAAATTTTCAGAACCAGTTAATTTAGGATATCCAATTAATACTCCCGACGACAATAAAACTATTTCGTTTTCAAAATCGGGCAGATATGCATACATAGCCGATTTACGACCTGGCGGAAAAGGCAATCTCGATATTTATAAAGTAATTTTTAAAGACGTTGCAGCACCTTATATTGTATACGCAGGACACATATTCAACAAAGATTCTGTCGATATTTTTGAAGCCCAAAACTTAGCTATTGAAAAATTGAAAGCAAGAATAACTACCCTGGAAAATGATGTAGAAAAAGAAAAAGCGAATATTGAAAATTATAAAGCTAAAATTGATGCTTTAGCTCAGGATACTTCATCAAATGTACCTCAAAAAAGAATTTCATACGAACGATCAATTACAAACTCACAAAACAAAATCGAAAATTTAACAACAAACGAAATTCCTGCTACCAAAAACGAACTTAAAGAAACAGAAAAAGACATGAAAGTTAAAATTAAACTTTTAAATATTTCAAACAAACAAGTTATTTCTACTTTTATTCCCCTTAAAACCACAGGAGAATTTGCTGTAATTGCACAACCTGGAAATTACATACTTTCGGTTACGTCAGAAAAATTTGGAAAATGGGAAGCCGATTTTGTAATTCCTGAAAGAGAACCTCAAACCGACCCTTACAACTACAACATTTTTATCGAAAAACCTGCACCAAAAATCTTTAAGTAAAAAATGAGCTTAACAAAATTAAAATGAAATTAAATTTACAAAATCCTATTGCATTTTTCGATTTAGAAACAACTGGAATTAACATAATTACCGACCGAATAGTAGAAATATGTATTCTAAAAGTAATGCCCGATGGCTCTTCACAAATTAAAAAAGATATATTAAATCCAACTATCCCTATTCCACCATTTGTTTCCGAAATTCACGGTATATGGGATAAAGACGTTGTTGATAAACCAACTTTTAAGGAGGTAGCAAAACAATATTATCAATTCATCGATAAGTGCGACTTAGCAGGTTTTAATTCCAATAAATTTGATGTTCCTATGTTAGCCGAAGAATTTGCTCGTGCTGAGATAGAATTCGATATTAAAGGAAGAAAATTTGTAGACATTCAAAATATTTTTCACAAAATGGAGCCTCGAAATCTTTCGGCTGCATATAAATTTTATTGCAATAAGGATTTAGAAAATGCCCACACAGCCGAAGTCGATACCGTTGCAACGTACGAAATTTTATTAGCTCAAATTGAAAAATATAAAGAAACTGAATACAAGGATAAAGATGGAATGGTTTCTATTCCTATTCAAAACGACATTAAAAAACTCAGCGAATTTTCGTTTTATAATAAAACAGCGGATTTGGTTGGTCAAATAATTTTTGACAAAAACAATGAAGAGGTTTTTAATTTTGGAAAATACAAAGGAATGAAAGTCGCCGATGTATTTAAAAAAGAACCTCAATATTACGATTGGATGATGAAAGGTAACTTTTCGGAGTTTACAAAAAAAGTAATTACTGCCATTCGATTAAGAGGAATGAATACCAATAAATAAAACACAGCATTGGTTAATTTAATTGATTTTTATGAAAATTATTTGTATTGGTCGAAATTACTCTGATCATGTTAAGGAAATGGGAAGTGAACTCCCAAAAGCTCCTCTTTTTTTCATGAAACCCGACACAGCTCTTTTACTAAAAAACCGCCCTTTTTTCATTCCTGATTTTAGCAACGAAATTCATCACGAAGTTGAAATTGTGGTTAGAATTTGCAAAATGGGAAAACATATTCAATCAAAATTTGCTCATAAATATTATAACGAAATTGGTTTAGGTGTCGATTTTACCGCTCGGGATATTCAAAAACAATGTATTATAAATGGAAATCCTTGGGAAATTGCTAAATCCTTCGACCATTCAGCAGTTGTTAGTGAGTTTACTCCATTAAATAATCAGGACATTCAAAACATTAATTTCTCCCTTAAAATAAATAATCAAATTGTTCAACAAGGGAATACAAGAAATATGATTTTCGAAGTTAATGACATAATTGCTCATATTTCTAAGTTTGTAACTTTGCGCATAGGCGATTTAATTTTTACTGGCACTCCCTCTGGTGTTGGAAAAGTAACCATTGGTGATAAACTGGAAGGATTTATCAACGAAAACAAAATGTTTGATTTTGAAATTAAGTAAAGAATAAATATTCAAACGCTATTATATAGCTAAAAATAATCCTAAATATTAATAAAAACCGAAAAATGGACTTTTCCATAATTCCTTACTTGGTAAAAATTAGGATGTTTTGAAAAATTTTTACGAGGACCATGCTCTAAAACAAACCAACCATCGGGTAATAACAAATCTTTTTCAAAAATAATATCGGGGAAAAAATCAAACGGTTCTTCAAAAGGAGGGTCGGCAAAAATGATGTTATATTTTTTTGTGTGCATTTCTAAAAACTTATGAACATCCGACCGTATCGTGATAACTTGATCAAACGCTAATGCATCTGCAGTTTTTTTTATAAATTCAATACATTTGTCGTTTAAATCAACGGATGTAACCGAAATTGCTCCTCGCGCGGCAAACTCATACGTTAAGTTACCCGTACCTGCAAATAAATCTAATACGTCAATTCCGTCAAAATAAAAATAATTATTAAGCACATTAAACAAAGCTTCTTTGGCAATGTCCGTTGTAGGTCGAACGGGCAACGTTAACGGAGCTAGAATCTTTTTTCCGCGATGATTTCCACTAATAATTCTCACTTTTTAAGCGTTTGTTTCAAGGTTAAAAGCATGAGCTGTTTCGCTCAAAATTTCCACTTTACTTGGATTCATAAAATGAATTCTGTCAAAATATTTTGAAAGGGCTAACACAATACTCGATTGTTTTTGAATATCCCCTAATATTATTATTTCTACTTTATTTGAAGAGATGTTCGATTGGGTTAACGCGTTAAGAATATAGTAGATAAAGTTTTCAATTGAATGATACTCAATTCGATTCATCAAAATTAATTTATTGTCAACAAACAATAAATCGTCAACCTTATCATCAAAAAAATTCAAATAAAGTGAAATTGGTTTATTTGCAATATTTTGTTTATAATTATCGAAACAAGTATTTAAAAGAATTCTACTTTCCGAAATTAATTCATACTGTGGAAAAGTTTTATTCAAATTAATAAAAAAACTTTTACTGAACGCATTAATACAATTAATTTCGTCAAAAGAAAGTTTATCAAAGTTGTAATCAAACAAATCTTTATCTTGTTGCGAAATAGCATGTAAAAAATACGATGACAAATCAAATTCGCTAAAATACATTTGAGGCACTAGCGAATAATAACTTGTTGGATAAATTACTTTAGCTGTAAATTTATCATCAATAAATGAGTGGTATTCTTTTTCAACAATAGTATTAATTACCACAAAATTAAATGAACGAACAAATACGTACTCATCAATAAAAAAAGATGAAGACAATTTGTTAAAACCAAATACAACAAAACCATTCGTTTTAATACGAATGGTTAAATTGTCAAATTTTTCGTTTGGTAAATCGGATTTAACGATTTGATTTTTTGTCCAATCGCCCATAATTATTCCCAATTTCCGTCTGTAGTTGGATCATCGAGCGAGCCTAAAATCAAATCTTTATATTTGTCTTGTTTCATAAATTGTTTTTCTAAATCAGAATACAATATTTTATTAACAAAACCTTTTAATTCATCATCAATTCCACTTAAATATGCTTCTTTAGGAGCAATAACGGTGAATACTGGAACTTTAATATTACCTCTGTTAATAATATCCGAATGAATTTCGAATTTACGTTTATTTGAGTAAGGTATATATTGAATATCATCAATGTCTAAATTTGGTTTATCTTTAAAAACTTCGCCAAAAGCATCAACTAAAACGGTATCTCTTTTAACCAAACCAGCTTTAATAGCTTGTGCTTCGGTAAGTGAATCGGGAGCAACACCAATTTTTGCAACAATAGGAACTTTTCCATTTTTCAAAAAGTCGATAAGCGTATCAAAATCGTTTGCATATTTGCCATACACATTTTTGAATGCAATTTGAGCAGTTCGAATATCTTTTAATTTTTCAACCACCACATCACGTCTATCAGAAGCCATCATTTTAAATTTTTCAGGGCGCATTATACTTCTGAAAATGAACACTGTTAAAACAACAATGCCTATAATCATTACGGCTTGAATCAGTTTGTTAACAATCTTTTTATTCATAATAAATTGGAATTAGATATTTATTTTCTTTAGTTTTAATTTTATTTGACCATTATAACTCAACGGCAAATTTAAAAAATATTTTGTTCGTTATTTTCTTTTTGGAAATTTTATTCGACAATTTTAATAATTCAACCATAAAATAACTAAAAAAGTAAAATAAATGAAATGTTTTCACGGAAATTATCAACGGGTTTTGTGTTTTTAATTCTTCCAAAATCATCTTTTACACCATATCTTGCATTTGTCCATTCGGTTTCTGAAAAAATCATCAACTTTGAAGATGCTTGATACATAAATTGAGGGGCTATACGCATAACCGAATGAACATCAACACCACGTCCATAAATATTTGCCCCAATTTTTTCAGAAGCTCCCATATTTTGAACATATCCAGCAAAAAATCCAATATTCCATTTTTTAGTTTTAACATAAATGTTTGTCCATGCAGATGCTGTATGAATTGGAATTATCTTCCCCGAATTTTGAAATGAATTTGCCACACCACCCAACATGGCATGTTCATATAAATTACCTCCATACATTATTTGCGATTTAAACATAAATCTTGAATTTTCAAATTTTCCATATAGCGAATAAGCCGTTGATGGACAATAGCTTTTTTGAAGACCTACTATACTATCAGTATGAGAAAACAATAAATCTTTATAATCAAATAAAAACCCGATAACAAATTTTTCACGCTTGTATTGAAGTTGAACATCAATATTTGGAAACGAACTATTTCTTATATATAATGAACTTACTCCTAATTCGCCTATAGAAGCATTGTCGAGTTGTGAAGTGGCTGAAAGGGTAGTTTTAAAATTATCGGTTAAATTATAGGATAATCGTACTTGTGGACACCGCATGGCACTTTTAATTGGATTTCCTAAATTTAATCCTATCATGTCTGGAAAAACATCTTCGGCTACTAATGGATGCCAAAACTGACCAGCCAGTAGCTGAATTTTTTTATAATCCATTTTTAAATAAGCATGTCGCAATCTAAACCCCGAATATGTAACATTGCTTGAACCCGTAAAATCGCCTTCGATATATGCTCGATACTTTAAATCTGAGCTCTTTATTTGATTCACTTCAAAAATAACTCGGCTACTTGTAGCAAATTGGTTAAAAAGCAAACCTTCGTTTTTATCTTTACCGTTAACATCTAAATCGGGTTTTACAGGATAAAGCACAACAAATCCTTCACGAGCAGAAACGGTTTGTCGTGTATCAACTATTATATCAGACTTTATGAACCCTTTTAACTGATACGAAATTTTATTTGTATCGGTTTGAGCAAACATTTCAATCATTAATAATTGGAAAAGAAAAGAAAAAGATATAATTTTTAATAATTTCATTTTGTGTTAATTTCTGCAAACTTAATAAAAAAACACTTTTTGTAAAATAAACTCAAAAATGAATTAAGGATTTTATCTGTTCTGCGAACAAACAAAATAACATTATTGTTAAATAAAATTAATTAGCGTTAATATTTTTACATAAATTTAATCTTTTTAAATAAAAATAAGTTTATATTTGCATTATCAACAAGGTTTAATTGAAATATTATGGAAGAGCACGACAACCGAGAAAAAAGTGAAATTTTTTCTAAAGCAGTTAGGGCAGGAAAACGAACCTATTTTTTTGATGTAAAATCAACTCGTTCCGATGAGATGTATCTTACGATAACCGAGAGTAAACGTAGATACGACCAAAGTACGGATAAGTTTTTTTACGAAAAACACAAGCTTTTTTTATACAAAGAAGACTTTGATAAATTTTCGAAAAGCTTAGATGGAATTATAAATTATATCCGTACGGGAGAACTTCCCGAAGCAGATGAACCTGAAACAGAAATATTTTCGGATTTAGATTTCGACAATCTTAACGACGACCAATTTAAAATATAGTTTTAGTAAATTTTAAATTAACCTACTCGCATTAGTTAAATAGTGTGAGGTAGTAATTATATTGTTTATAAAAAATATTTTAGGATTTTTTGTTTACCTTTGCACATTCAAAATAATCAGCTCAACGATGGGAAAAGTAATTGCGATAGCCAATCAAAAAGGGGGAGTAGGCAAAACCACTTCGAGTATTAATCTTGCAGCGTGCTTGGCTGTTTTGGAGCATAAAACATTAATTATTGATGCCGATCCACAAGCTAACGCTACATCGGGAATTGGAATCGACCCTCAAACCATAAAAACAAGTGTTTACGAGTGTATTATTGATGATGTTCCAGCACAAAATATCATTATCAACACCTCCACTCCTAACCTCGATTTGATGCCAGCTCATATCGACTTGGTTGGAGCCGAAATTGAGATGATTAACCTCCCCGATCGCGAAAAAATGATGCGGAAAATAATTAATTCTGTTCGCGATAATTACGATTTTATTATTATCGACTGTGCCCCTTCGCTTGGATTAATTACGGTTAATGCGTTAACAGCAGCCGACTCGGTAATTATTCCCGTTCAATGCGAATATTTTGCGTTAGAAGGGTTAGGAAAACTCTTAAATACCATTAAAATTGTTCAAACTCATTTAAACCCTGAATTAGCTATTGAAGGTATTCTACTAACCATGTATGATTCTCGTCTCCGCCTTGCTAATCAGGTTATTGAAGACGTAAAAAATCATTTTCAAGAAATGGTTTTTGAAACAATTATTTTCCGAAACATTAAGTTAAGCGAAGCTCCCAGCTATGGCGAAAGTATTATCATGTATGATGTAAATTCTAAGGGTGCTGTTAACTACTTAAATTTAGCTCGCGAGGTACTACAACGAAACAACATGACAACCATTGATAATTCAGATAAAATATTGACCATTGAAGATAATGAATAATGAATGCATTACAAAAAGATAAAAAGAAAGTTTTAGGAAGGGGCTTAAGTGCCTTAATAAATAATACTGAAGAAGATATTATTTCAAACGACTCACCAAGTAGAATTCAGGCGGGTAAAATAAATAAAATACTTATCGATTTAATTGACGAAAACCCATGGCAACCGCGGAGCGAATTTGAAGATATTGCATTATCAGAACTTGCCGAATCGATTAAAACACACGGGTTAATTCAACCAATTACAGTTCGTTCGTCCGAAAATGGCAGATATCAATTAATTTCGGGTGAACGCAGATTAAGAGCTTCAAAATTGGCTCAAATAAGCGACATTGTTGCGTACGTTCGCACAGCCGATGACATGCAAATGATTGAAATGGCGTTAGTTGAAAACATTCAACGCGAAAACCTAAATGCTATCGAAATTGCTCTATGCTATCAACGCTTAATTGACGAATGTAATATTACGCAAGACCAACTGAGCGAAAAGGTAGGAAAAAACCGTTCAACCATAACAAATTTTCTTCGATTGCTTAAATTACCCACCGAAATACAAAAACTTATTCGCGATAATAAACTCACCATGGGTCATGCTAAAGTTATTGCTGGTGTAGTTAATTACGATGAACAACTTGAACTTGCTAACCGAATTATTAATAACGATTTATCGGTTCGCGACACCGAAAAAATTGCAAAACAAATCAATAATCCGGTAACAAAAAAAGGAAATTCAAAAAGCTTACTTCCCGAAACTTATTCAATAACTAAAAAATCATTGGTTAACACTTTTCAAACAAAAGTTGAAATAAAAAGGGATATTAAAGGAAAAGGTACTATCGAAATAAAATTTAAATCCGATGAGGATTTTAATCGAATTATATCAATTATCAATCATTAAAATGGGGTTTAATAAATTATTTTTAGTGGTAATTTTAAGCATGCTTGTTTGCTTTAAGCCCTTTGTTTTAAAATCACAAAAAAACATTACCGACACAATTCCTGTTGATAAACCAATCCATAGTCCTAAGAAAGCGACCATTTTTTCGGCGGTAATCCCAGGATTAGGTCAAGCTTACAATCAAAAATATTGGAAAATACCTATTATTTATACTGGAATTGGTGCTTGTACCTATTTTTTCATCTCAAATAATAGCGAATATAAAGTGCTTAAAAAAGAACTTCAATTTCGTTTTTTGCAAGATTCGCTAAACTTAAATCCAAAGTACACAACCTATTCAGACCAAAATTTAATTTCGCTCAAAAATTATTATCAACGAAATCAAGAGTTATCAATAATTGTTGGCATTGTATTTTATGCCTTAAACATAATTGATGCAAGTGTTGATGCACACCTCTTTTCGTTTGATGTTTCCGACGATCTAACATTAAATATACAACCATATACTAACTTTGGATATTTAACCAATTCCCATCAAACAACGAATGGATTAGCCTTAATCTTAAAATTTTAATAATTTATGAAAATTGCACTTATCGGATACGGCAAAATGGGCAAAGAGCTCGAAAAATTAATTATTAAAAAAAGTGAACACTCGGTTTGTTCAATCATTGATTCGGAAGAAGAGTGGGAAGAAAATTCTGATGAAATTGAAAAAGCCGATGTTGCCATCGAATTTTCGACACCCGAAACAGTTATCTCTAATATTAAACATTGTTTTGATTTTAATTTACCAATAGTAGTTGGTACTACCGGTTGGATGGATAAAGTTGATGAAATAAAAGCACTTTGCGAAGCAAAAAACCAATCGTTAGTTTGGGGAGCAAATTATAGCATTGGAGTTAATATTTTCTTTGAGGTAAATAAAAAACTGGCTGAATTAACCTCTAATTTTCCCGAATATGATGTTGAAATTGAAGAAACTCATCACACTTCAAAACTCGATTCACCAAGCGGTACAGCAATTCAATTGGCAAACGACATTATTAATATTTCAAACCACAAAGAACTTTGGGTAAACAAATCCGATTCAAAATCTAATTCCTTGTCAATATTATCTCACCGTATTAGCAATACTCCTGGAACACACTTAGTTTCATATACTTCTGCCGATGAAAATATTGAATTAAAACATGTAGCTTTTAACCGAAAAAGTTTCGCTAAAGGAGCATTAATGGCAGCGGAATGGATCGTTGATAAAAAAGGATTTCATTCCATTTCGGAAGTGTTTACTTTTTAATTATTTTTAAATTTTCAATTTGCAATACATATCAATTTATATCGTTCATTTGCAATATAAACTTAATATCAAAATCGTATGACATTATCCATTCAGTTTTTAGCAATATTTAGCTTATTAAGCCTTATTGCAGTTATTGTTTCGCTGTGGAAAATATTTGAAAAAGCTGGTCAAAAAAACTGGTATAGTCTTATTCCCATTTTCAACATTTATGTTTGGTTAAAACTTTTAGAAAAACCAATTTGGTGGTTTATACTTTATTTAGTGCCATTCTTCGGTTTTTTTATGTTTTTGGTAACAATTTGGGAAACAATACGTGCTTTTGGAAAAAATAAATATCGTCATCTACTTATTGGAACCATATTTCCTTTTGCCTATATGCCATATTTAGCATTCTCCAAAGATGAAAAATTTACCAAAATTAGTTTACTTCCAAAACGTAAAAAAACAGTAGTTCAGGAATGGATTGACGCTCTTCTTTTTGCAGTTGCTGCTGCATACATCATACGTTCTTTCCTAATTGAATTTTATATTATCCCAACTTCATCAATGGAAAGCACACTGATGGTTGGTGATTTTTTAGCCGTTAGTAAAATTAATTATGGTCCAAAACTTCCCCAAACTCCATTAGCAATACCATTTGTTCATCACACTTTACCCCTAACTCAGTTCACAAAATCTTATGTTGAATGGTTAAAATTTCCTTATTATCGTTTCCCTGGTTTTGAATCGGTTGAACGTAATGATGCGGTTGTTTTTAATTATGCCGATGGCGATACCGTTGCTCTTGAAATGCAAAATATGAGCTATTATCAGTTGGTACGCGATTACGAACGCTTATTATACGACCAATTGGGACCAGCCTATCAAGCGGGTGCAGGCTGGAAATATGTTCAAGACCATTATACTGTTGTTGCTCGCCCAGTGGATAAACGCGAAAACTACATAAAACGATGCGTAGGGCTACCTGGCGATAAACTTCAAATTAAAAACAAAACACTTTATATTAACGATGCGCCTGCATTTGTTGCAAAAAACGTACAGTACCAATACATCGTATACACAAATGGTTTTGATATAAATCCTAAAGTACGACAAACGATGGATATTAACGAAGAAGATCGTTTTAGTGCACTCGATTTACTTAAAAATTCACCCGAAACTTATACCGATGCAAATAGTTTAGCTCGTTTAACCGATAGCGTTTCTCGAAATAACTCCATTTATATTTATTCGTTAAATAACGAAATGGTTAATCAAATTAAAAAATTAGGAAATATCTATAAAGTAGAACCATTAGTTGTGCCCGATTCAATCCGCGACCCTCGCATATTCCCTCACAGCGAATCATATCGATGGAATAGAGATAATTTTGGACCTATCACCATTCCTAAGAAAAACGCTACGATTGCATTAGATACCCGTAATTTGCCCATTTACCGAAGGATTATTGAAGTATATGAAAATAACAAACTCGATGTAAAAGGTGCCGATATTTTAATTAACGGCAAAAAATCAACCTCGTATACATTTAAAATGGATTACTATTGGATGATGGGTGATAATCGCCACAATTCTGCCGATTCGAGGTATTGGGGATTTATTCCCGAAGACCATATTGTTGGTAAAGCTCTTTTTGTTTGGCTATCATTAGACAAATTTAAAGGCTGGGGAGATGGAAAAATTCGATGGAATAGAATGTTTCGTCGATTTTAATTGACATTTGGAATAAAATTTGCGTAAATTTGAGCTTTCAAAAACAAAATAAATATATTTGCAATAAAAATTAAACATAAAAACAATGAAAAGAACATCAATTTTAATTTTATTAGTAGCCATTTTAAGCATACCTAATCTCGTAAATGCTCAAAAAAAAGCTAAAGATTTTTCTGGAACTATTGAATTTGCTCTCACTTATCAAGGTATTGATCCAGCTCAAGAAGCTCAGATGCCAAAAGCTTTAACCATGTTGTTTAGTGGCAATAAAAGCAAAACCATACTTGATGCAGGTATGTATGCCATGCACACCATTACCGATGGTGATAATGATGTGGTTTTAATTTATTTAGACTTTATGGGTCAAAAAATGGCTTATAAACAAACTAAAGCTCAAATCGACTCAAGTAAGACAAACACTGTTGATCCTACCGTTAAACTTTATGATGAAACAAAAGTTGTTGCTGGTATGACTTGTAAAAAAGCCGAAATTATAACCAAAGACGAAGAAACTCTTGAAGAACATGTAACTACAGTTTGGTACACCGATGAATTAGGAATACCCGAAAAAGCAAATTTTGCAAGTCAAACAAAAGGCATTAATGGATTTCCACTTGAAACCATCACAAAATCCGGCGAAATGACTCAAACTATGACTGCTACTGCTATTAAAAAAGGAAAAATTAAAGCAACCGACTTTTTATTACCTGCCGATGCCAAAGAAATGACATTAGAAGAATTTAGAGCAATGTTTGGTGGCGGTGGTGATGAATAAAACTTTTTTTTAATGATTAAAAAAAGCCTCCAATATTGGGGGCTTTTTTTACCTCAACACAAAAAACCAGTTACTTTTATTAGAAGTGTAATAACAATTTGAATAATAATATTGTCTAATTTCTCCGCCTTTCTGGCGGTTCATTGTACTATTTATTATCAGCATCGGCATAATACAAATTAGAATTTGTATTACGTCATTGGACTATACTCAAATTCAATTTGGTATCATAAGGTTATAATTTCTTCCTCGGATAAGCCGGTCAATTCTGAAATATCTTTAATAGACATCCCTTTTTTCTTAGCGTTATGGACAAGTTCAAGTTTTGCCTTCTGCATTCCAATTTGTTCACCTTTCTGCATTCCAATTTGTTCGCCTTCGACTCTGCCTTCTGCTTTAGCAGTATCCAAAGAGTTTTTTAAATCGCGGTAGTACTTTAAACTGTCTTCGTAATGTT
>CAZFPO010000016.1:0-41270 GCA_964521105.1 uncultured Lentimicrobiaceae bacterium
AGGAAGTTTTATGCTTCCTTCTCTTTGATTTTTTTTATCGGACAACAATGATTTAAAAACTAGTTTACTTATCCTTTATTGCCCTTTTAGTGTTGTCACCAAAAGGTGTTTTCTGTTAAAAATAATTCAACACTGAAACATGTAAAACTATAATCAAGCAGGCAGGTATAACACAAACATGGGCAAAATTTGTAATATGGTGTTTTGTATCGGCAAATTTTAAAATAAAAAAACAAATTTCCAATAAGCAAAAAAACGTTTGTTTTTTTTTACTTTTGTTTAATAAAAATTATGTATTAATATGAAATTTTAAAAAATAAAAAAATGGAAAAGATTAATCCCACAAATGCATTATTTATTAAACTTGGAATTAAAGGAGAGTGGGAAAAAAAATGTATTAAAAATGGTGTTTTACAAATTGGATTCAATGAAGTTAATCATAAAGATTTAATGAATGGACGATTTGAAGTTATTAATGATTATTATAAAGACAAGACTTCACAAAGATGTATTACAATGTATGTAAATCAACTGAAAAATTTCTACAAAACAGATGACAATACACTATGGATTACATTCATAGATCAAAAATTATATTGGTGTTTTGCAGATAATCGCTTTGAAGATGAAGTATCTCTAAACAAAATTAGATATACTAAAAATGGATGGAGTTGCGAAAATATTTATGGTAAAGAGCTTATTGTTGATAATTTGAGTGGTAATTTATTAAAAACACAAGGATTTCAAAGCACAATTTGCAAAGTAGAAGCATTTGAATATTTAGTAAAGAAAATAAATGGTGATGTCTTGAATGAGGTACTTGAAGTTGATAATAACTTTAAAAGTTTAGTTCAAAGTGTTTCTAAGTTAATAGTCAAACTTACACCTAAGGATTTTGAAATTTTAACTGATTTAATTTTTAGACAATTAGGATATCAAAGAACTAATGTAATTGGAGGACCTCAGAAAATAAAAGACATTGAACTTATTTCTCCAGCATCAAAAGAAAGGATTTTAGTACAGGTAAAATGCAATTCAAACTTTAAATTATATTCCGAATATGAATGTTATTTTAATAAACTGGAAGGATATGATCGTTTTTACTATGTTGTTCATACTTCCGATGCAAAATTAAACAACTATACTCCTCTAAATAATAAAATTTTCATTTGGAGACTAAATGAAATTTCAGAATTTATAATTAACACAGGTTTACTTAATTGGGTTAGAGAAAAAGTTAACTAAATAAAATGGAAGTCAACGAGCAAATAATCGAGCAATATCTTAAATTAATAAAAAACTGGTTTTATATTACTGATATTTCATTTAAAGTTCCTCATAATTATAGCAATATTGATTTACTAGCCTATAATCCAAAAGAGGATAAATATTATGATTTTGAAGTTAAATTCCGTTCAGCCTATACAGTCTCATTAAAAAATTTAGAAATTGACATCGATTTCAACAATTATATTAATCAAATTACAAAAAACGAAAGACATTTCAAAATAAAATCCATAATCGGTGAAAAGGAAATAATTAAAATATTTGTAACTACTCAGAAGCTATTTGGAAAATCAACTCTAAAAAGAAATCAAGTTGAACAATTATTTAAAAAAAGAATAAATGAATTGGGATTTGAATGTGAAGTATGGTATTTTGAAAATATCATACTTGAACTTTATAATCATACTGAAAAAAATGGTAGATATAACACAGAATTAATGCAAACAATAAGACTAATAAAAACATACTTACATCCAAATGACTCATGTATTTGAGCTAATAATATTCAAAATTAAACATCATTAAATATGAAAAAAATCATTTTCTTAACCTTATTAACTAATTTCAGTTTAGTTTTTTACACTTCGGGACAACAAACCATTACTGATCTAATTTCTAATTCGGTCGAAGCATCGGAAGAAATAGAATTTATTTATGATTTAGACGTTTTTCAGTATTTTAAATTGACGGAATATGATACAGAGCTTAAAAAATCAATTTATAAAAAAACAAATGAATATCAGACAAAATTAACTGAATTAAAAAACCTTAAAACAAAAATGCTCAATACAACATATTATACAACTCTCTTTTATAAATTTTCTTCAAGTAACAACTACGATGTCAAAAGAAAAGGATTTGAAATCGAACTAGGCTCTAACATGGGTATAGGGACAATTGGAGCAAGAACTCCAAAAACAATAAATAATTTTCTTTTCAAATCACTTCCTACTAAAGAAGTCAGCAATCCCCTTTTTCCTTTAAATGTTAAATTTGAATATTTATTTATCCAAATTGATGAATTATCAGGGCTTGAAATTGAAAACGATCGAGATAAAATTGTAATTTATTTTTTCTTCATACCAAATGGAAAAGAAAAGACAACATATAAATATTTCAATTCTACTCAAAATGCTTATTCAGGTTGGTGTAATATTACTGAGACAAACATTAAATCTGAAAAAGTAAGAGTTGTAGTAGCAAACATGAAAAATGGAAAAATCTACTATGACAAGAATTATTCAACTCCAAACTCATTAAAAAAATAGTTTAATATCAAAAATCTAAGTATTACATAAATATACTCATTGAAAACCACTTCTGACATAATTTTTCTACATTTGTATATCAAAAAGAAAAATCATGACAGAAGAGGATATTCTAAATAAATTATTTCAAAATTGGAGTGGCTATAAAGCGGATTCTATTCAAAAATTACCACTATCTGGCTCGAACAGAGCATATTATCGAATAAAACATGAAGACAAAACGTCCATTGGCGTGATTAATCAAGACAAAAAAGAGAACATTGCTTTTTTACAGTTTACGAATCATTTTCGGAATAAAAATCTTCAAGTTCCAGAAATTTATGCCGAAGATCTTGAGAACAACTGTTACCTTCAACAAGATTTAGGCGATGAAACACTTTTTAGTTTGTTGAGCAAAAACCGTAATGGGAGCGAAATTAATACTGAAACGCTTAACTATTACAAAAAAGTCGTGAAGGAATTAGCTCGTTTTCAAGTAATTGGACATCAAAACTTCGATTATAATTATTGTTATCCCCGCTCAGTTTTCGACAAACAATCGATGGTTTGGGATTTGAATTATTTTAAGTACTATTTTTTAAAATTAGCTCAAATTCCTTACGATGAACAAAGTTTGGAAGACGATTTTAATACATTTTCAGAATATTTGAGTAATGTAGAAAACAATTTTTTCATGTATCGCGATTTTCAATCTCGAAACATAATGATTCAGAATGGAAAAGTGTGGTTTATCGACTATCAAGGTGGAAGAAAAGGAGCATTACAATACGATTTAGCTTCACTCCTATTTGATGCAAAAGCCGACTTATCAAATTCAATCCGTGAACTTTTACTCGAACATTACCTCGATGCATTGGAACCACTTTATAAAGTTGACCGACAAAAATTCCGTCAACATTATTATGCTTTTGTGTTAATACGCATTTTGCAAGCAATGGGAGCTTATGGCTTCCGTGGATTTTATGAAAAGAAAACCCATTTTTTGCAATCCATTCCTTACGCTCTTCAAAATTTAAAATGGATTTTAGAACATGCTAAATGGGAAATTTCGATGCCAACATTAACCGATTTGTTACACAAACTTACAGTTTCGGAAAAGCTTTTGAACATTGGAAGTTCTCCGAAAAAACTCACCGTTTATGTGAACAGTTTTTCGTATAAAAAAGGATTACCTATCGACGAAAGTGGAAACGGCGGTGGGTTTATTTTCGACTGCCGAGCATTACCAAACCCTGGCAGAATGGAAGCGTATCATGACAAAACCGGAAAAGACATTGAAGTTTCATCATATCTCGAAAAATTTAATGAGGTTTCGGAATTTAAAAAACATGTTTTTGCCATCGCTGATATGAGCGTTGACAACTATTTAGAAAGAGGTTTTACTAATTTACAAATCAATTTTGGATGTACTGGTGGTCAGCATCGTTCGGTTTATTTTGCCGAAGAACTTGCAAAACATTTACAATCGAAATATTCGGTAAGCATTATCCTTTTTCACCGCGAGCAACAACTTAAAATGGCAACAATATGAGCAAAAAAGCATGCAGTAACGAAGATAAAATTGCTACAAAAGAAGAAGCTAATTTTAAATGCAAAAAATGTGGTGCAAAAGCTTCAAAAGAGAAACATTTATGCAAACCTAAACCCATTAAATAAGTCGTATGAAAGCTATGATTTTTGCTGCCGGACTTGGCACCCGCTTAGGTGAACTGACTCAAAACAAACCAAAAGCCTTAGTCGAAATAAATGGAATTCCTTTACTCGAAATTGCAATTCGTCGTTTGGTTTTTTATGGCTTTACAGACATCATAATAAATGTTCATCACTTTGCTGACCAAATTTATGAGTTTGTTTTAAAATATCAGGGACCAGCCCGTTTGTCGATTGCAGACGAACGAAAACAGCTACTGGATACTGGTGGTGGTTTATTTAACGCTTCATGGTTTTTTAATTCTGATGAAGATTTTTTAGTTTACAATACCGATATTTTGAGTGATTTAAATCTTTTGACTCTATATGGAAATCACTTAAAGAATAAACCACTGGCAACACTTGCGGTTCGTAATCGCCCAACTTCTCGTTATCTTTTATTTGACAAAAACGATTTGCTTTGTGGATGGAAAAACACAAAAACCAATGAAAAAATTCAAACACGTAAAACATCCGTCCAACATCCGTTCGCGTTTAGTGGAATTCAAGTGATTAGTCCAAAAATATTTAAAGTTTTCAATCCCAACAAACCTGTTTTTTCAATCACAAATATGTATCTTGAATTATCAAAAAAAGAAAACATCAGAGCTTTTATTGATACTTCAAATTATTGGTCGGACGTTGGAAAACCCGAAGAACTTCAAGAAGCGGCAAAACATTTAGAATCATTTTTAATTTAGGTGATGGAGTTGGAAAGTTAAAAGTTGAAAGTTAGAAAGTTGAAAGTTGGAAAGTTGAAAGTTGAAAGTTAAGATTTGAAAGTTAAAAGTTGGAAAGTTGAAAGGTTAAAAAAACGGAGGTTGAGCCCGCCACGGCGGATAAACCACTCGAAACCGAAGTTAAGAGTTTGGAGTTTATAAAATTTAGTAATTATACATTCAATTTTAAAATAAATAAATGATACCTTTTTTAAAGCAGTTTGCTATTGAAATTTACGAAAAATACGAAGATAATTTTTCTGATATATGTATAGTTATGCCGGCTCGGAGAGCTCAAAAATACTTTATCAACTATTTAAGTGAACACACTAAAAAAACCATTTTACTGCCCGAAATATTTACAATTGACGAATTTGTATGCCACTTAACATCGTTTAAAACAGTAGATAAAACAGAAATATTATTACTTTTATATAATCATCATTTAAAAAACAATCATGATTTAAGTAACGATTTTAAACACTTTATCGGATGGGCAAATCTATTTTTGAGCGATATTAACGAAATGGACATGCAACTTGCCGACTCAAAAAGCATTTACACTTCATTAACTGAAATAAAAGAATTAAGCTACTATGATATCCCCGAAAGTGAAAGAACCCCAATGCAAAATAGATATTTAAAGTTTTTTGAACAGCTTTACAATTATTATCTTTTTTTAAATGAAGAGTTGAGCAAAAAATCAATGGGATATCAAGGATTAATATACAAAAAAGCGGCTAATGAAATTAGCTTTCTAATTCAAAAATTCAAATGGAAAAAAATAATCTTTTGTGGATTTAATGCATTAACAAAAAGTGAAACTACAATCATTCAAAAATTAAAAAATGAAAATATTGTTGAAACATATTGGGACGCAGATATGTTGTATTACAATGATGAAATTAGAGATACTGGATATTTTTTAAGGAAAAATAAAGTTGACTTTAAACTCGACAACAATTTCCCATACCTGTCAAATTATTTTGAACAATTTCCAAAAAACATTCAAATAATTGGAGCTCCAAATGCAATTTCTCAAGTAAAGTTAGTTGGTGAGTTAATTGATGAAATAAAATCCAAACAAATTAATTGTAATGAAAGCATTGTAATTGTTCCAGCCGATGAATCCTTGTTGCCAGCAATCATAAACACGGTAAACCCAAACGAAATTAATATTACCATGGGGATGCCATTAAATTTAAGTGTAATTTATAAACTATATTCGTTAATTTTCAGAATGCATATTAATATTGAACGTTCTGTAAATCAACATAATAAACAAAATAGACACCTTTACTATAAAGATGTAATTGCTATTTTTTCGCACCCTATGTTTAATAAATTATCAAATAGTTATGACTCCGATTTAAAAAAAGCAATTAAAAATTTAACCGTCCAAAACATTGTTTATTGTAATGTTACAAACATTGGAAAATTAGACGGAATTACTTCTGAATTTTTAGAATCTGTTAAAATTATTTTTGAAAAGAATGATGACCAATTAATATTATTGGCTGGTTTAAAAAAATTAAATCAATTACTAAAACAAAATACATCAACTGAATATAAGTTGTTTAACGATGTTAGTAACCTAACTGCATTAAATCATTTTGACGAAATTTTTGAATTTATAGAAAAACTATTTTTAAACTATCCAATATGCAATAGTGCTGAATTTTTATTTGATTTATTTAATTCAAAAGTTAGTGAATACTCTATTTCATTTATTGGCGATGCCATTAATGGAATACAAATAATGGGTTTATTAGAAACTCGACTTCTCGATTTTGACAACGTAATATTAATCTCTGTAAATGAAGATACATTACCCGCAGGGAAAAGCACTAATTCGCTATTGCCATTCGATTTAAGAAGATATTTTAATTTAAATTCACACATACAAAAAGACGCCGTTTATTCGTATCATTTTTTCAGGCTTTTGCAAAGAGCAAAAAATGCTACAATAATTTATAATTCCGATTTAAAAGATGGCAAATCAGAAAGAAGTCGATTTATAAATCAATTAATTTTCGATATTGCTCCTAAATGTAATTCAATAACAATTAGTGAAAAGATATTAAACATTTCTCCAAATCTCACCTCTTCAAAAGAAATAATTATTTTAAAAGATGCTAAAGTAATGGAAAAAATGTCGCAAATAAACTACTTATCACCAAGTGCTATTAGCAATTACATTCAATGTCCGTTGAAGTTTTATTTCTCAAAAGTTGAAAACATTAAAGAAGTTGAAGAAATTACTGAATCAACCGATGATAAAATGTTGGGTAATATTATTCATGGAGTTTTAGAAAAAATTTACGAGCAGTTTCCCAAAAACAGAAATATTGTTGAACAAGATTTTGAAATGTTTGACGAAAAATTTATTATTGAAAAAATTGAAAATGAATACGAAAATTTAAGAGATAACAAAATTCCGTCAGAAGATTTAAAATTTGGAAAAAATAGGTTAGCATTTGAGGTTATTAAAAAACAGATAGAACAATTTATTAAAAGTGAAATAAATGAAGTAAAAACAAATGAAATAATTCCCATCGATTTTGAGCAAAAAATTGAAATTGAAGTTCCAGTTTCATCAACCATTATTGATAAAATAAAATTTAAAGGAATAATTGATCGCATCGACTTATTTAATGGAACTTTAAGAATTATTGATTACAAAACTGGTAAGGTTGAGCCTAAAAACTTAAAATTCACATTAATACCCGAACTATTCCAAAAACCGGATTTAGCAAAATCCCTTCAACTCATGTGTTATTCGTTGCTTTACACAAAAAAAACACAAATTTCAGAAGACACCTTTATTAATCCGTTGATTATTTCATTTAAAAATAAAGAAAAATACTCCGAGATTAGTTTTTATAAAAGAAATATGATACAACTTAAAGATATAATAGATTTTGAACAACACTTAATTAAGTTGGTTTCCCAAATTTTTGACCCTTCGTTGCCATTTACCCAAACACCCGAATTAAAACAATGCACATTGTGTCCGTTTAATATTATTTGTAATAAGTACTCGAGCAATTCCAACGAATAAAACCTAAATCGATATAATTCATTATTTTTTAAAAATAAACTCTATTTGATTAAAATAATTAACAGATATTTTACAATTCATCTAATAGGTACTATTTTTAAAAACTATAAATTATCATTCAGATTATTTGCTATTTAATAAATATTTTTAGATAATTAAATAATATTAAAAATTGAATTATTGATTTTTTTTATACAACAAAAAAAATAACATTATAGAAAATTATAAAACTCAAAAATTATAATTATAATTGTAGGTTAAATCCATAAATTGGGTTGGATTTCTAATTTTTAAATTTAAGACAAAACAATAAACCATGAGAAAAAATCTTCTTTTTTTGATGTTAACATTAATCATGACTACATCAATTATTAATGCACAAACCAATATTCAAATTGGTGGTCAAACTACCGAATTAAAAACTTTATCAAAAACCGAAAATGGGTATCAATTTATGTCTACCATTTCCGAAGTTGAATTATCACCGGTTATGACTACTAGTGGATTATTTAATGATTTAAACATTGAGGGTTATTCCAGAATATTTAATGTTGGAAAACCACAATTACCAATGTATCGAAAAATGATTCAACTACCATATGATGGAACTTCAAGGGTTGTTGTTAAATCGTACGATGTTGTAGAAATTAATTTGAATACTAGAGGCTTAAATCAAAAAATTATGCCTTGTCAACCCTCCTATTTTAAAAATATTGACCCATCAACTATTGTTTTCCAATACGATCAAGCATTTTATCAACAAAACTCATTCAACGAAGCTCCTTTAGCAACAATTGAAGCTGTAGGTACATCTCGAGGAGTTAAAATGGCAAATGTGGTAATCGACCCAATTAAATACAATCCAGTTACCAATGTTTTAAAAGTATACACAAATATTCGTTTTGATGTAATTTTCGAAAATCATAGTGTAGCATTAACTAAAGCAGTACAAGAAAAATTTTATTCTCCATTGTTCGATGGTACATTTAAAACCGTTGAAATGATGCCTTTGAACTTGAATAAAGATGCTCTATCAAAATATCCTATCAAATACGTTATTGTGTCAAGTCCTAGTTTTCAAGCTACATTACAACCCTTTATTCAATGGAAAACAAAAAAAGGATTTAAAGTTATTGAAGCCTACACAAATCAAGCTAACGTTGGAACCACTACAACTAGTATTAAGGCATATTTACAAGGATTATATAATGCTGGTACAACAAACGACCCCGCTCCTACTTTTGTATTATTTGTTGGTGATGTAGCACAGGTACCTGCCTTTGCAGGAACCACTGGAACACATCCTACCGATTTATATTATGTTACTTATGACGGAAGCTCTGACAATATTCCAGATATGTATTTTGGACGTTTTTCAGCAACCACAGTTGCTCAATTGCAACCTCAAATTGACAAAACGTTGATGTATGAAATGTACACTATGCCAAATCCTAATTATTTAGACACCGCTGTTTTGGTTGCCGGAGTTGATGCTTCATATTCGCCCACACATGCTAACGGACAAATAAATTATGCCTCAAACTATTTTAATGTTGCAAATGGATACTCTTACGTTTATAAATATTTATATCCCGAAACCGACAACAGTGCCACTGACCCAATTATGAGAGCAAATATTGGTAAGGGCGTTGGCGTTGCAAATTATACGGCTCATTGCTCCGAAACTGGTTGGGCTGATCCTAGTTTTCAAACGAGTGATATTGCAGCAATGGTTAATAAAGATAAATATGGTTTAATCATTGGAAACTGTTGTTTATCCAACAAATTTGACGAAACAGAATGTTTTGGCGAAGCCATGCTTCGTACAGTTAATAAAGGAGCAATGGCATACATCGGAGGTTCAAACAGTACACTTTGGAACGAAGATTATTACTGGTCGATAGGTTTACGATCATCAATTATTGCAAATCCTACTTTTGACGCCACGAAATTAGGTGCCTATGACCGTTTATTTCACACTCAAAATATTGCCGAAAGCGAATGGTGTGTTACAAATGGTGCTATGATTTATGGAGGTAATTTAGCTGTTCAGGCATCAAGTTCGAGCAATAAAAAATACTACTGGGAAATCTATCACATAATGGGCGACCCATCAGTAATGACTTATTTATCAATTCCTTCTGTAATGTCTGTGGTATATGCAAACACACAAAATATTGGTGTTACTTCATTAACCGTAACTACTGAACCTGGTGCTTATGTAGCTGTTTCTCTAAACGGAGTTCTTTTAAATGCAAAATTAGCTGATAATTCAGGTATTGCTCAAATGACCTTTGCTGCAATAAACAATGTAGATACTGCAGACGTAGTGGTAACTAAACAAAATCGTCAACCCTATAAAGGATTTATGTATATTGTTGCACCATCCACACCAAATGATGCTTCGGCAAATCAAATTACCCAAATTAACGATACGTATACATGTATTAATCCTATTACTCCTAAGGTTACCATTAAAAACATGGGGACAAATGCCTTAACTAGTGTTAACGTGTATTTTAAATTAGATAACAATGCTGCAATTCACCAAATTTGGACTGGAAATTTAGCTTCAATGGCGTCAACTCAAATGGAATTCCCAGCGTTTACGCCATCAGCTGGAAACCATATTGCTAAAGCTTGGACATCTATGCCTAACAACCTAACCGATGGTGTGTTAACAAATGACACAACTACAAAAGCGTTTGTAGTTAATAATTTAGCAGTTACTTCAAATTTTTCAGCTAACAATTTATCTGCTTGCAGTCAACCTCTTACTGTTCAATTCCAAAACACAAGTGAAAATGGACAATATTATCTTTGGAATTTTGGCGACGGATCCGCAAGTACCGATGTTAACCCATCTCACATTTATACATCAAACGGAATTTATACAGTTACTTTAACTACAAGTACAACAGAATGTGGTCAAGCAGAAATGGTTAAAACCGGATATATTCAAGTTGGTTTAACTAATCCAATTTTAAATGATACATCTATTTGTGGTTCGCAAGCCGTAACCATTACAGCAACTGGTGGAAATACCATTAACTGGTACAATACTGTAGACGGAACTGTTCCTTTTAATACTGGAAACACATATACAACACCAATACTTACTCAAAACACAACGTATTATGTTGAATCTTCTTCTTCAAATCAACCCGATACAATTGGTGATTCACGAAATAATGCAAGTGGCGGTTTGTTCACAAGCAACACGGTTCATGGTTTATATCTTAATTGTACTCAAGCCGTTGTTTTAAAATCAGCTGTTTTCAATTCAGGGAACACTGCCAATAAAACTTTCAAGCTACTTGATTTACAAGGAAATACAGTTCAACAAGTAAGCGTAAATGTACCTTCTGGCTCAAACAGAGTAGAACTCAACATCAATATCCCTGTTGGCACGTATAAATTAGTTGGTCCAGCATCACCAAATTTATACCGAAACAATACTGGTTCAACCTATCCTTACACCATGCCTGGAATTATATCCATTGATAGTTGTACAGCTACAGGAGCAAGTGCCACAACGTATTATTACTATTTTTATAATATGATATTTCAACAAAATAATTGTGTAAGTCAAAGAGTTCCTGTTAATGTTACAATTGGAGCTTCTACACCTGCAAACGCTGGAACAATTTCGGGTAACGCAACAGTTTGTGTAGGCACCAACGCTCAATATACAGTTCCTACTATTCAAGATGCTCAAAACTATATTTGGACTTTGCCAGCAGGATTTACTTTTGTTGGTAATTCAAACTCAAATGCAATTACAGTTGCTATTGCCTCAGGTGCTAGTAATGGTCAAATAAAAGTTAAGGGTATAAATGGTTGTGGTGAAGGAACTGAATCTACAAAATCTATTACCGTTTCTCCTCTTCCATCTGCTGCCGGAATTATTTCAGGTTCAGTAGAAGTCTGTCCTAATACGAATAATATTATTTATTCAATTAATCCCGTCGATTATGCTACTTCATACACATGGACAATTCCAACAGGATATACATTTGTTGGTGGACATACATCCAATACAATTACTGTGAATGCTGGTTCTAATGCTATTAGTGATTCCATAACGGTTACACCAAATAATGCGTGTGGAATTGGTGAAAAATCACAATTGATGGTTAATATTTTAAGTGCACCTCAATTGACTACATTCACAGCATCTTCAGCCGTAGTTTGTCCTGGACAAAACGATGTGGTATTCGCTATTGCAGACCAAGGAGTTGGAACTCAATATCATTGGTCATTACCAAGCGAAGCAACTGGATCAAGTAATACCAATTCAATTGGGGTTGATTTTTCCGCTAATTTTAACGGAGGTAACGTTGCTGTTTTTGTTTCAAACACTTGTGGAACTAGTAATTCTATTTTTGTACCTGTTTCTCTTTCTCCAACCTTAGGGGCTGCTGGTACAATTAGTGGTGATAATGATGTATGCCAAGGTACTGCCTCGGTTACTTATTCAATTCCTGTTATTTCAAATGCTACCGAATATGTATGGGAATTACCTGCTGGAGTTTTAGGTACAAGTACAACTAACACAATAACTGTTGAATATACACTAGGCGCTGCCCCCGGAAATATTACTGTATTTGGCAAAAATAATTGCTACCAAAGCAATGTTGCTAGTTTAGCCGTTAATGTAAATGACTTACCTTACATTTCTTGTTCTATCACTGGTTCATTAGAGGTTTGCCAAAACCAAACCAATGTTCAGTATAGCATTCCATTAATTACAAATGCCACGTCCTATGTATGGACAATTCCAACTGGCGCAATTGGTACAAGTACTACAAATATTATAAATGTAAATTTCACAAATTCCGAATCGGGCATTGTCACTGTTGCTGGTGTTAATGATTGTGGTAGTGGAACTCCAGTTGAAATGCCGGTTGTTGTAAATCCAATACCTGAAGCTTCATTTACACAACAAGTAAATGCACAAAATGCTGTATTCACGAATACTTCATCCTATTCCACAACCTACGAATGGCTATTTGGTGATGGAAACAGTTCTACCCTTCCAAGTCCTTCTCACACGTATAATCAGGACGGCTCATATACAATTCGTTTAGTAGCTTTCAACAATTGTTCTTCGGATACAACATACAATCAAGTTACTATTAACACTCAAGGTATAGAGTCTAATGAATCAAGCAATTTGTTCGAGATATATCCAAATCCTTCTTCTACTGGAATTTTCAATCTTGCATTCATTACTGGAAAATCTGAAAAAATTCATATAAACATTACTAATAATTTGGGTCAAATTATTTATAGTACTACCATCATTTCCCATTCTGGAGTCAATACTAACACAATAGATCTTTCCTCATTTAGTAAAGGTTTATATTTCTTTAGCACCTCTTATTCTACGAAAGTTCAAAAGATTTCCATTCAATAAATCATGGATATTACATTCAAAAAGCTGTTTCAAAATGAAACAGCTTTTTTTTTATGATATTTGGTTGATTAATAGTATTTTCAAAAAATGGAAAATTGCATTTCAGAAATAAAAACAATATAACAGAGCCAGAAAATGATTTTTTTATTATTAATCGTTTTATAACAAATAAAATTGGTGTTGGACAAATCTCATCAGCCTAAGTAGCTAACTCAAATCCAACATTCATTAATAGAATCAACCAATATTTTAAGACAACAATAAGTTTTTAAATTTTTCAACTGTTGATTATATGAAACTGGCAATTGTTTGGATGTTGTTAATACAATTAAAGAAATCTTTACTTCAATTAATGAATATGAGCAAGTCGGATATAAAAAATTAAAAAACACCCCTAATCATAGTTAAAACATAATAAGCATTGATCTTCCAATCCACTTAACTTCAACAATTTCTATCGTTGTCCAGAATTTCGCAGGGAGTTTCGTTTATATATATATATATATATATATATATTTATAATACATCAAAGACTACATTTATAATAAACTTTTGTCTTTACTTAATCTTTGAAAAAATAAATTAATCTAACTTATTTATAAGAAAAATTATCATATTGAACAATCTTTAACTTTATTATGTATTTTTGTTGACTTTTAATTTTAGTAAAAATGAAAAAAATAAAGGTTTTAGCAGGAATATTTTTAATTTCATTAAGTCTTCTATGTTTGACAGGTATATTATTTGAATCAATGGAAACGGAAGTTCAAAGTAATATTCGCTCATTTTGGGGGGTGCAATACGGTGAAGACCCATTCATAATAAAAACAGCCCTAATTGGTTCAGTAGATGGTTTTTTGGGCAAAGCAACTAAAGGCATTGGATTTACAACTAAATTTTTGGGATTTGAAAAAACCAGTAATGTAATGTATAATATCGGCAATTCATTAAAATATACTTCAAGAGGTATAGAAAACAAGTGGTCAGTGCAAAATATAGTATATGTATTTTTTAAAACCATAGGAGTAATTTTATTAATTTTGCTACTATCACGTATTTTTATTGAGGGAATTAAACTTGCAAAAAAAAAAAAACAGTGGACTAAAAGCGAGAGCTTTGATGAATACTTCGAAGATGTAGCTGTGTTTAGTGGAAGCGAAAAAGTGCTCCATTGTCCAAATTTAAAACAAGGTAAAATTGTAGCAGTTTTCGGAGTATCAAAATTAAATCTAAACAACTGTTCTTTATATCCTGAAGGTGCTATTATAGATATTAATTGCGTTTTTGGTGGCACATCTTTAATTATTCCTTCCGATTGGAACGTGAAATTTGAAGTGTTCAACATTTTTGGTGGCTTTGCCGATCAACGTCACTCACATCAAGTTGACAATACAAAAACATTAATTATTAAAGGTGTTTGCATTTTTGGTGGTGGAGAATTAAAAAGCTTTTAATTAAATATTATGATTAAGTTTTTAGAGGTCATCATTTAAATTCATATCTTTGTAACCTAGAAAAACAGCAATAATATGGAAATATTCAGAGGTCAAAATCTCTTAGAGTTTTCTGAACGCTTCAAAACAGATGAAGATTGTAAAATTTACCTGTCCGAAATCAAGTGGGAAAATGGTTATACGTGCCGAAAGTGCGGTCACAAAAAGTATCAAATACGTAAAAATCATTCACGTACTTGCAATCATTGTAGCGATACAGAGTCTCCAATGGCTAACACCTTGTTTCATAAAGTGAAATTTGGATTACGCAAAGCATTCTTTATGTGTTTTGAAATGGCAACAACAACCAAAAGTCTTTCTGCATCGCAAATGAGCGTGCGTTTTGGTGTCAGAGAAAATACCGCAAGATTATTCATGCATAAAGTTAGAGAAGCAATGAAATCAAGCGAAAACCACCCAATGGATGGAATTGTTCACATTGACGAGTTTGTTGTTGGGGGCAAAGAAGATAATAAACCTGGACGAAGCTATGACAGCAAAAAGAAGAAATCCATTTGTGCCGTTCAATTAACAGAAAAGGGCAAAGTGAAAAGGTTTTATTCCTTAAACATCAAGGATTTTTCTGCAAAGTCATTAAGAACGATATTTGACAAACATGTAAGCAAAGATGCCGATGTAACAACTGATGAATGGAAGGGCTATAAGCCAATCATGAAAGATTATAAGATTGAGCAAATTCGTAGCAATAACGGAAGCAACTTCAAGGCGTTACACACAATGATACATCAAGTCAAATCATGGCTGAGAACAACTTATTCTTGGGTGAGCGAAAAGAACATTGAAAGATATTTTGATGAATTTTGTTATAGGATTAACCGTTCACAAAACAAAGAAACAATTTTCAATAATTTGATCAGAAGAATGGTTGCTGCCGACAATATTACCCATCAGCAAATAATATGTAGCTAAGCGATGACCTCTATAAGTTTTTTTACAATCGTTTATTGTTTTTAATTATTTGGCTTTCCATAATTATCATTCATACTGTATTTCTTACCATTGCTTGTAATTTGAATTTATCCGATAGTGTTGTCGACAGCATTATTTTTAACTCCATTTTTTTAATAGCTGGTATTGGAGTTTGGTTTGTTGTGCGTTATACAAATTTGTTTAAAAACAGCACTTTTGATTTAATTCTTAATCACATTACTTTTGCTAGTATTTTTGTAATTACATGGATGTTTTTATCCAGTGAATTATTGAAAATTTTAATTCCTTCAACTGATTATCATTTGTTTTTAAAGCATAGCATAGTATACCGCTCTATTATTGGATTTCTGTTATATATTAGCATGGTATTGTTTTTTTATCTTCGACAAAATCTGGAAAGTTTTAAACAACGCATTGAATTTGAATCGAATATGAACAATATGCTTAAAGAAAGTCAGTTGCAAGTTCTTCGATCACAAATTAATCCACACTTTTTATTTAATTCATTAAATTCGTTAAACTCACTAATTGTAAGTAATTCGGAAAAAGCAAGTGAGATGTTAGTTGAACTTTCTGATTATATGCGATATTCCATAAATTCGATAAATGAACAATTTACATCATTAAGTTACGAAATTTCTCAAGTTGAAAGATATGTTTCCATCGAAAAAATTCGTTTTGAGAATCGTTTAGTTTTTGAAATTGATGTATGCTCGGATTGTAATGAGATTAAAATCCCATCAATGTTATTACAACCACTTATTGAAAATGCTATCAAACACGGTTTATACAGCAATATTGAGGGGGTAAATATCAATTTAAAAATTTATAAAGAGATTAATTGGCTTTTCATCGAAATTTCAAATAATTTTTGTAAAGATAAAACATCACCAAAAGGCACTGGATTAGGAATCCGAAATATTCAAGATAGGTTAGTAAAACTATTTGGGATGAACGACTTATTTCAAATTTCAATAGAAAATAATACTTTTAATGCTAAAATTAGAATTCCAATAAAATGAAAAAATATAAGGTAGTAATTGTTGATGATGAGCCGTTGGCCAGAAATGTAATTTTCAATTTTTTAAAAGATCGTGAAGATATTGAAATAATTGAACAATGCGAAAATGGCTTTGAATGTGTAAAAGTTTTACAAAATAATCAAATCGATATTTTATTTTTAGATGTACAAATGCCAAAAATCAACGGGTTTGAATTAATTGAAATTCTTCCATACAAACCAGAGATAATATTCTGTACTGCTTTTGATGAATTTGCCATCAAGGCCTTTGAGGTTAACGCCATTGATTATTTAATGAAACCATTTAGTAAGGAACGTATAAATAAATCGCTAGATAAAGCTATAAGTCATTTAGCATCGAATACAAAAAGTGATCAAAATATTGAAAATCTTCAAAAAGCACACGAAAATTCGCTGGAAATTATAGATCGAATAATTGTAAGAAAAAACAGCAAGGTAATAGTAATTCAAACTCAAAATATTTCTCACATCGAAGCACAAGACGATTATGTTATGATTTATACAAATAATGAACGTTTTTTACACGAAAAAACCATGAAGTATTACGAAAATCGTATGGACAATAAAGTATTTTTGCGTCTTCATCGTTCGTATATTGCTAACATTAATTATATAAACAACATTGAACCCTATACAAAAGACAGTTACATTGCTTTAATGAAAAATGGAGATAAAATTAAAGTGAGTCAAAATGGATATAAAAAATTTAGAGAAATTTTGTAAACGTAATTTCTCACTTTACGACATTTAAATTATTTGTCCCTCTATTCTATAACTTTAACCATACGAACAACTTGAGACGAATCGGAAGTGGTTACTTTTAGCAAATAAATTCCTTGTGGAATAACATACGCATCGGTAAATCTAAACGGGTTCTCTCCTACTTCAATATTCACGTCAATTGATTTTGAAACTTGAATTCCTCTGGAATCGAAAATTTCAATATTTGCTTTTGTAGATACGTTCGATTTAATTACTACACTGAAGGTTTCGTTAAATGGATTTGGATAAACAGATATAGAATGTTCAATTTTATTTTTTATTACCTTTGTATTTATTGATAAAATTTGATAAGCTATCATAAAATTTGGTATTCCATAACCAGTTAACGAATCGGGTTGATTATACTTGTCGGCAGAGCGTTTAATTGCGTCCATAATTTCGTAATTTGATTTATCCGGAAAAGCTTGCCATAAACAAGCAACAGAACCAGCAAGAACAGGCGATGAAAAAGAAGTTCCATTACCCGAAGTAGCCTCGCCCGATTGTCCAATTACCCATGTTTGCTGTCCCATCGTAGAAACATCGGGTTTTACACGACCATCATACGAAGGACCTATTGATGAAAATTCAGCTACATCGCGATTTGATGTAACAGCACCCACTGTTAAAATACTGTCGGCATCCGCAGGGGCACCAATATAACGCCAAGGTTTAGCTCCGGAGTTACCTGCACTGTTGCATACAATAATTCCCTTGCGACCAGCTATAGTTGCAGCAATTGATGCATGACTAACTTTTCCAGTCATATCAGCATAAGTTCTTATTATAGTTGTATCATCAAACGTTGTGTATCCAAGTGAAGAATTAATTACATCTACACCTAAACTATCGGCAAATTCAACCGCCGAAACCCAGTTATCTTCTTCAATCAAATACTCAGTATCAGCATCCTCCGAGCGAATTAACCAATACGATGCCTTAGGGGCTGTTCCAATTATTTGTCCTGGTAAATTCCCTCCCATTATCGATAGTACCATCATTCCATGTGTGCTTTGTTCAAAAATATTCGACATTGGATCAACGAAGTCAATAAACCCTTCAATTTGATTATTTGCCCATAAACTGTCGAAGCCAGATAATTGATTAACTCCCCAAAAGCCTGCATCAATTACGCCAATTAATATTCCACTACCACAATATCCTAATTGATGTAAATAGTCGGTATTAATCATGTGAATTTGCTCATACGTAAAACCATAATCGTAATTACACGAAGTTAAATAGTTTTCGTTTTTTGTATTTTTAAGTTGGGATATAACACCGTTATTCAAAGGCGAAATTGTTTGTTGACGAATATTTTGGTTAGGTATTCGATTTGGGCGAACTCCAGCATTTTTAAAGGTTTGATGAACGATGCTTAAATTTCTGATATTTTGCATCGAATTAGTATCCGACACATAAATTGTTGCAGCATTAAACCAACGAGATGTAGTTAAAATGGTAGCACCATATTGTCGCAAGCTATCTAAATAATTTGGATTAACAGGAAAATCATCTGTTCCAATGGGTATTCCAAAATGCTGACGCCGTTCAATTGCTCGGTCGGATAAAAACACAAACGGTTGCGAAATTGAATAGGGTGAATTATTTTTATCGGTAAATTGAACCCAGTACTTACCTGGGGCAGTTTGTCCGAATGTGATGTTTAAAAATCCAATAAATAAACTTATTAAAATACTTTTTTTATAAGTTGCCATAGTTTCTAATTGTTTGTACTAGTAAATATCCTGATGTAATTTCAAACCTTTGTGTAATTTGATTATATGTTTTATTAACATGAATCTGTTTTTTAAATATCAATCCCACATTTCGAGCATAAATTTCTTCTTCATAATCCTTATTAATTAACGTTTCAAAATCATCTTGAAGAATTTTTGCACATTTTGGAAATGTTAAATTATTGAATTGTAATGGTTGGTCGATAGAAACATATTTATAAGTTTTAGGTTCCAAATCATTTAAAATATTTCCTTCCCATTGAACATTTTTTTTAACTGGAACAATCAATTTAACATATTTAATATTTTCTTCCATTTTGAAAGCATAATTATCTTCATAGCCACTAAACCAAATTCGGCTAATACTCCAAGCTGAGTCGGGGTCTTCTTTAGTATTACGTTCTATACGAAACAAACTATCACCCGTATAATTAATCATTACCGACTCAATTAATTCTCGTAAAATATAGTTACTTGTATCAATTGTATGATTAAAATCATTCCAAAAAACATATTCAACATTGTACTCGATAAACGAGCCAACTTTCATAGGATAATAATTAAAATCTTCTATCGGGTTGTAAGGAATAATAACATCATCTTTTTTGCACGAATTGAAAGCAAAGCCCAACAATAATAAACATAGTAAAATTTTAATGTTTCTTTTATTCATAGCTTGAATCAATAAATCCTCCCAAAAGCACATCATTATTTATGTAAGCGACAGCCGATTGACCTGGTGCGACAGCTGCAACAGGCTCATTAAAAACCACTTCTATAGAATTGTCTATCTGAAAAATTTTCGCTGGAGTTCCTTTATCTCTATATCGAATTTTAACAATAGCTTCCATTCCGTTCGAGATATTTTCAAATTTTATAATATTATACTTTTTAACAACCATTTTTTTTGAAAAAAGTTCATTTTTAAATGCTAAAACAACTCTATTTGTAGTAACATCAATCTGTTTTACGTATGCTGGAACACCAAGTGCAATTTCAAGTCCTTTACGTTGACCCACAGTATAAAATGGGTATCCTTTATGTTTTCCTAAAATTTTTCCATTAACATCAACAAAATCGCCCAACGGGAATGACTCATCGTAATTATTAATTTTGTTTTTTATAAACTCACGATAATCACCATTGGGAATAAAACAAATATCGTAACTTTCACGTTTTTTGGCTATTTTTTCATATCCAGCTTTTGTTGCCATTTCGCGTATTGCTGATTTTCGATAACCACCCAAAGGGAAAAGCGTACGTGCCAAATTTTCTTGAGTTAAACCCCATAACATATACGATTGATCTTTTTGTTCATCAACTCCTTTGGATAAAACATATCGTTGATTTTCCATTCGAATTTGAGCATAATGACCGGTTGCAATAAAATCACAATCCAGTTCATTCGCTTTTTGGAGTAATGCCTCCCATTTAATATAAGTATTACATAAAATACATGGGTTTGGGGTGCGTCCTAATTGATATTCGTTTAAAAAATCTTGAATTACAATATTATTAAAAGGTTTTCGAAAATCAATTACATAGTGAGGAAAACCAATTTTTACAGCAACATTTCGAGCATCATTTATAGCATCTAAATTACAACAACCCGATTCGGGAGCATTAACACCTGAATCTTCATAATCCCATACTTTCATGGTAACACCAATTAAATCATATCCCTCTTGTTTTAATAACAGGGCAGCTACGGAACTATCTAATCCCCCACTCATTGCTATTAAAACACGTCTCTTTGTCATTTTTCTTCGGGCTTTGATTTATTAATTATCGAACGAATTGTTTCAGCATAATTTCCTACCACTACAACTGGATACGGAAATTTAGGAAATAGTTCAATCGTAAAAGCATCTTTTCCTTCGGGAGTAACTTTGGTAATCGACCTACGTGATACAAGCAAAATATCGCTCACCAAAATAAATCTGCTATCGTTTAGTAGATCCTCCACATCTGAAAATTCGGTAGTCGAAGTAATTTGTTTTCCATTTATTAAATAAAAATCAACTCCATTTTTATTTGAAACTAAATAGGCAACTGAATCAATCGAAAAACTAACAGTACCACTTATTGTGTATGCAAAAATTTGAACATCGACTTTTTTTTGATTTTTATATTTTTCGCGTTTTATCATTTGTCCACTTGGCGAAAAACTAACCCATGTACTATCAAAATAAGAGTTTTTATAAAAACCTGTATGCCAACGATTACCATCTATGTAATAGCATTTATAGGGTCCTGTTGCTAAATCGTTTTGATACATCAATTCATAACGTAGTTGACCAGTAGTGTAATACGTTTTCCAAGGTCCATGTTTTTTACCATTTACAAAAGTTTTTTCATCTAATAAAATTTCTGTTTTTGGATCATATTTTTCCCATTTTCCATGAGGTACTCCATTTTTAAATGATTCCATGGATACTTTTTTTCCTGTATCATTAAAATACACCCAAATACTATCTCGTTGTTTATCAATGAATTTACCAATCGAGGAAATTTGTCCATTTTCAAAATAGGTAGTTGTGTATGAAATTGATCCATTTTTAATAAAAGTACTTATGTTTTTGATTTTACCATCGGGATAATAATATTTAAATTGTCCAATGGGTTTATCATTCAAAAAGCGACCCTCATAAACTACTTTTCCATTTTCTTTTTTAATCCAATATCCATGTTTTTGTCCTTTTGAATTAAAATTATTTATGGTATCGCTTTGCGAAAAACAAACTGCAAAAGAGAATAAAACGACGAACATTAAAACAATCTTTTTCATAGATTAAACTTTTTTACAAAAATAACGAATTTATTGACGTATATATTTTAAAAACTGATATAAACTATTGAATCGATAGTCGATTAATGAAGAGTTATTGATTAATACATCTTTATCATTTCCAATAAAAACAGTTTTCATTTTAAGACGTTTACCAAAAAGCATATCGGTTAATGCATCACCAACCATAACTGACTTTGAAAAATCGATATCTGGGAAATCTTTTTTTGCTTTAAGTCCCATACCTATACCCGGTTTTCGCATGATAGTTTTTTCGGTTTTTAACTGAGGTGCAAAATAAATTGAGTCGACACGTCCACCTTTTCTCACAATTTCGTTTTTCATATAATCGTGAATTCTTTCTAAATCGTCTAACGTCATTATTTTTTTACCAATTCCTTGCTGATTAGTTATAACAAAAATATACTTGAACATTTCAGAAAAAGCGGAAATTGATTCGAGAACATTGTCTATAAACTGAAATTCGGGAATAGTTTTCACATAATCGTTTAGCGGACGTTTATTAATTACTCCATCACGGTCGAGAAACAATGACCATTCGCTAAAATTTGTACTTTCCAATGAATTATTCATTTTTCGGGAATAATTCTTTTTCAACCCACTCGCAAATAATATGACCTATCATAATATGCGATTCTTGAATAATTGGTGTTTTTGATGAAGGGACATCAAATAACAAATTAGCCCATTCGTTAATACGACCTGATTTATTGCCCGTAAAAACAATTACAAACATACCAATATCATAAGCTTTACGAACAGCTCTAAGGATATTTTTAGAATTCCCAGAAGTTGAAAATGCCACTAAGATATCTCCTTTTCTGCCGGCTGCTTCTACCATTCGCGAATAAACAAAATCAAAGGAATAATCGTTGGCAACTGCTGTTAAATATGAAGTATTGACATGCAATGCTTCGGCATACAAAGGTGGACGGTCATAACTAAATCTACCCGACAATTCGGCAGCTAAATGTTGAGCATCTGCAGCACTACCACCATTGCCACATAATAAAACCTTACCTTTATAATTATACGTTTTAACAATTTCCAAAACTGCTTGTTCAATTTTTTTTAAAAAATCTAAATCAGTTAAAATCATTTTTTTAATTTCAATTGATTCGGATATATGGGCTTTAAAATCATCTAAATTCATTTCATTTTTTTATTATTTGTTTACAAATTTCATCAATTTTTTCAATAAATAAGTCCCAACTATATTTATTTTTTTCTTCTTTAATGTATTCAACAAAATTATTTTGATTTTCAAGTTCAAAAAATTTCATTATTGCTAATGCCACCGATTCTTCGTTAGGTTCGCAAATGAAACCCGTTTTTTCATCAATTACAATTTCGGATAAACCTCCAACATTGGTTGTTAAAATTGGTTTTTCAAAATGATAAGCAACTTGTGTAACTCCGCTTTGAGTAGCATTTTTATAAGGCTGTACGATTAAATCTGAGGCGGAAAAATAATATTTTACATCATCATTTGAAATAAAATGTGTATGCAAAATTAGTTTATCACTAATATTTAAATCATTAATTAGGTCGTTATAAAATTTTTCGTTTGAATAAAATTCTCCAGCAATAATCAGTTTAAAATCAATATTTTTAATATGCTCTTTTGAAATGGCATGTAATAAAATATCTAGTCCTTTATAATCACGAATAAAACCAAAAAACAATAAATATGTGGTTTTTGGGGAAATTCCTAATTTTTCGCACGCTTTTTCTTTTGAAACAGATTTTCCAAAATTATCATAAAGCGGATGTGCCGTGCAAATTCTAGGTTTATTCAAATCAAAGTATTGAAGATCATTTAATACCGCTTGTGACATAGTTATAAAAGCATCAACACTTTTTACAAACCATTTTGTAAAAATTTTATCACCCATTCGATGTTCGTGAGGGATAGCATTGTCAATAATTGCCACCACATTCACAGTTGATTTTCGTTTAACTAATCGACAAACCGAACCTAACGAAGGTCCCATAAATGGTATCCAATAACGAACAATTATTAAATCGGGATTTAGTTTTTTAATTTTTTTTGCTGTAAATAGCCAATTTAAAGGATTTATTGAGTTTAACCAAGAATAAATTTTAAGATTTTCGGGAGCTGGTTCGTTAGTATACTGAGACTTGCCTGGAAAAAGAAAAGAGGGATACTGTAACGAAAAACTAACAATTGATACTTCGCAACCAGCTTCATGGTATGCTTTAGCCAAACGTTCGTTAAAAGTTGCAATTCCTCCCCCACGAAGTGGATGTGCACTCCCTAAAATTACTACACGTTTAGTCATGCAGTGGTTTTGTAATATTTGAAACATCATCAATTAGATATCTATTTCTATCCGAAGAATTTCGAGAAATCATTTCGGCTAAATAACCAGCAATAAACAACTGACTGCCTAAAATCATGGCTACAAGAGCTAAATAAAAAAGTGGTTGCTGGGTAATTTCGCGAGTAATAGGAACTTGTTGATATATATGAACAACTTTTTCGATGATAAGCCAAAGTGCAATTCCACCACCTAATAGAAAAAACAACAATCCCATTGTTCCAAAAAAGTGCATAGGTTTTTTACTAAATTTTGACACAAAAGTGATTGATAATAAATCTAAAAATCCATTTACAAAACGATTCAGTCCGAACTTTGTAGTACCATATTTCCGTGCACGATGTTGAACAACTTTTTCACCAATTTTTGTAAATCCATTCCATTTTGCTAAAATTGGAATATATCTATGCATTTCGCCATACACTTCAATACTTCGAGTTACCTTACCATTGTATGCTTTTAATCCACAATTAAAATCGTGGAGTTTAATTTTGGAAACTTTGCGAGCAGCCCAATTAAATAATTTGGTAGGAATTGTCTTGGTAATTGGGTCGTAGCGTTTTTTCTTCCATCCCGAAACAACATCAAAGCCTTCGTCTTTAATCATTCGGTATAAATCGGGGATTTCGTCTGGACTATCTTGTAAATCGGCATCCATCGTAATAACAACATCGCCTTTTGCTATACCAAAACCTGTGTTTAATGCAGCAGATTTTCCGTAATTACGTTTAAATTTAACCCCTTTTACTGAATTGTTCGATTTTGATAATTCTTGAATAAGATGCCACGAAGAATCGGTGCTACCATCGTCCACAAATATAATTTCGTACGAAAAATTATTCGCTATCATTACCTTATCAATCCAAGCGTTTAACTCAGGTAATGATTCTTCTTCATTTAATAGTGGAATTACAATCGAAATATCCATTACATTACATCTTTAAAAGTTTCGTCAAAAGTATTGTTTTTCTTCTTTGTAAAAGCAGCAATAATTAACATCAAAATTAAATTGATAATATTACTCGACCATAAATATTGAAAGGACGTTGAAAGTGGCGTTTGCTCCACCATATTCATTATCATATTTTCCTTCATTTCGGCAGGAATATTCTCATTTTTATCAATTTCTGTAATGGCAAATTCCACAGTCTTTTTAAATGTTTCAAAATCAATAAATTGATAAAACAAATAATTAAACAACGAAAAAACAATGGAACTAAAAAGCCCAACAAGGACACCTAATCCAAAAGCTTGTCCATATTTCATATATCCATTCAAATGATTTTTACGGTAATCACTATTAGACATTGCTAAACAAGTTATTAAAAAAACCCACCAAATTAATTGAGTAATAATTGACAAACCTCCTTTAAGATTTTCAAAACCAATAACATAATTAATTAGGGTAAGTATTATCATACCTCCAGATAAAATCCAAGTCCATTTAATTGCTACTTTAAGTAAGATTGATTTCATAGTAATTTTTTAGATTTAATAAATTTAAAAAGCAAAGATAATTAAAAAATGAAACTAAAAAATAATCAATTTTAAGAAAAATCTGTTGAAATCAGAACTGTGCAATTTTATTAGAAAAATAAAAAATGAATAATTTATTTAAATAATGTCATTTTTTTGTAATTTTCGGCAAAATTTAAACATTTAACACTTAAAAATATGGGAATTAAACTTCGACTAACGATTATGAATTTTTTGCAATTTTTCATTTGGGGATCATGGCTTATCACAATTGGAAATTACTGGTTTCAAACCAAAGGATGGTCGGGTTCTGAATTTGGAATTATTTTTTCAACCATGGGAATTGCTTCACTATTTATGCCCGCGTTAATGGGTATTATTGCCGACAGATGGATAAATGCCGAAAAATTGTATGGTTTTTTACATATTTTAGGTGCGGGTGCTCTTTTTATTATCCCTCAAATAAACGATCCTTCTACGTTTTTCTGGGGAATTTTATTAGTAGTAACTTTTTATATGCCCACTATTGCTTTAACAAACTCTATTGCTTACACAGCGTTAAAAAACAATAATTATGATGTAATTAAAAGCTTTCCTCCCATTCGTGTTTTTGGGACTATTGGGTTTATTGCTGCTATGTGGATTGTTAACCTTACAGGAAATAAAAGCACCGAATACCAATTTTATATTGCATCACTTACCTCTTTATTATTAGGAGTATATTCATTTACACTTCCAAAATGTCCGCCACAGCCTAAAAACAATGATAAAAAATCGTTTGTACAAATGTTTGGTTTAGATGCATTTGGTTTGTTTAAAAGCTACAAAATGGCAATGTTTTTTATTTTTTCCATGTTACTTGGGGCTGCACTTCAACTCACAAATGCATACGGAGATGTCTTTTTAGATGATTTTAAACACATTCCCGAATATGCCGATTCGTTTGTTGTAAAATACTCAACTATCATTATGTCTATATCGCAAATGTCTGAAACACTATTTATTCTAGCCATTCCTTTTTTCTTAAAACGATTTGGAATTAAAAATGTTATGCTTATAAGTATGATTGCCTGGGTTTTACGATTTGGATTATTCGGATTAGGAAATCCAACTGATGGATTGTGGATGATTATTCTTTCGTGCATAATCTACGGAATGGCATTTGACTTTTTCAATATTTCAGGGTCGTTGTTTGTCGAAACTTCTACCAATGCGTCAATGCGTTCAAGTGCACAAGGTTTATTTATGATGATGACAAACGGTGTTGGTGCTATTTTAGGAAGTAGTATTAGTGGTTTTATTATCGAAAATTTTTATACTCATAACGGAATAAAAGAATGGTCAACTATATGGCTAGTCTTTTCGGCTTATGCTTTAGTTGTTACGATTTTATTTGCAATTTTATTTAAACACAAACACGACCCAAAAGCAATAGGTAATATTAAACATTAATTCAGTTATTGTAATACCTCAGTTTTCAAGTTCGGCATTTTCAATATTTTTTAATAAAAAATGCCGAACTTACAATTATTATTATTAATTTTGCAGTCCCGATTTTGAAAGAGGCTCTTCATTTTCAGGATTTACAGCTATCCTCATGTAAAATAAGGCGTTACGCCATAAAAAAAAAGATTAATGACTGAAGAAATCATTAACAACGAAAACCCAGAATTAGAAAACCAAGCAGAAGTTACTTCATCAGAAGTAGCAGATGTTGTTACTGAAATTGCAGAAGAAGTTGCTGAAACTCCAATTGCAGAAAAAGTGGTTGAAAAAAAACCTAAACACGAAAAAACCAATGAAGTATTAGTTCCTATGGAAGACTTTGATTGGAATGCATTAGGTAAAAAAGATGTAATTTACTCTGTAGAAGAGCAAGAAAAACTTGAAAACATTTATAACGAAACATTCAATTCTATCGTTGAAAAAGAAGTTGTTGACGGCACTATCGCAGCAATTAGCTCTCGCGAAATTGTAGTAAACATTGGTTATAAATCCGATGGTATTTTAGCTGCTTCTGAATTACGTTATAATCCCAATATTAAAGTGGGCGACAAAGTTGAAGTATACGTTGATAGCCAAGAAGATGCATCAGGTCAATTACTATTATCTCATAAAAAAGCTCGCGTTTTACGTTCATGGGAACGTGTAAACACAGCTTGTGAAAAAGATGAAATCATCAATGGTTACGTTAAATGCCGTACTAAAGGTGGTTTAATAGTAGATGTTTTTGGTATTGAAGCTTTCTTACCAGGTTCTCAAATTGATGTGAAACCAATTCGTGATTATGATATTTTTGTTGGAAAAACTATGGAATTTAAAGTGGTTAAAATCAACCACGAATACAAAAACGTAGTAGTATCTCACAAAGCTCTTATCGAAGATGAACTTGAAGCACAAAAAACCGAAATTATAGCAAAACTCGAAAAAGGTCAAATTCTTGAAGGAACTGTTAAAAACATTACTTCATACGGAGTATTTATCGACTTAGGTGGTGTAGACGGTTTAATTCATATTACCGACTTATCATGGGGACGTATTAATCATCCAGAAGAAATTGTTCAACTTGACCAAAACATCAATGTTGTAATTTTAGATTTTGATGAAAATAAAAAACGTATTGCACTTGGATTAAAACAACTCACTCCACACCCATGGGATTCATTAGATAAAAATCTTAACGTTGGTGATAAAGTAAGTGGCAAAGTGGTAGTTATTGCCGACTATGGTGCTTTTATCGAAATTTTACCAGGTGTTGAAGGATTAATTCACGTTTCTGAAATGTCTTGGTCGCAACATCTTCGCACCGCTCATGATTTCTTAAAAGTAAACGACGATGTAGAAGCTGTTATTTTAACCCTCGACCGCGAAGAACGCAAAATGTCGCTTGGTATTAAACAATTAAAACCCGATCCTTGGGCTGATATTATCTCTAAATATCCTGTAAAATCTAAACATAATGCTATTGTTCGTAACTTTACAAACTTTGGAATTTTTGTTGAACTTGAAGAAGGTGTTGACGGATTAATTCACATTTCTGACCTTTCATGGTCGAAAAAAATCAAGCATCCAGCTGAATTTACTAAAATTGGCGAAACTATTGAAGTAATTGTTTTAGAAGTTGATTCTGAAAATAGAAGATTAAGTTTAGGACACAAACAACTTGAAGAAAACCCTTGGGATGTTTTTGAAACAATTTTCACACTTGATTCTATCCACAAAGGAACCATTATTTCATCTTCAGATAAAGGATTTATTGTTTCTTTACAATACGGCGTTGAAGGATTTGCTCCAGTTCGTCATCTATTAAAAGAAGATAAAACTACTGCAAAAATCGATGAATCACTTGATTTTAAAGTAATTGAATTTTCAAAAGAAAATAAAAAAATTATCTTATCTCACAGTAAAATATGGCAAGATGCTATAGCTGATGAAAAAATAGAAGAAGAAAAAGAAGAAAAGAAAAAAGCTAAAGAATCGAAAAAAGCGGTTAAAAAAGTAAACGACAATAACGTTGAAAAAACTACTTTAGGCGACATTGAAGCCTTAGCTAATCTTCGCGACCAAATGGAACAAAACGGATAATTGTTTATTTTAAAAATTATTTTTAGAGGCTATATTTTAATATAGCCTCTTTTTTTATTTACAATTATTAAATTTTGTTTTAAAAAATTTAATAATTTTAGTTTGTTTATCCTTTTTTTTTACCTTTGTTTCGTATTTATGTATAACTAAAAAAATTACGTTATGAAAAAAATTTTACTTTCTTTATTATTTGCATTTGTAGTATTTGGAATTAATACTGTTAATGCTCAATGCACACCCGACCCTAACTTAAACAACCCTGGAATTTCTCCGGATAGTGCAACAAATCTTCCTCCCGCCTACGTAAACGTGCCTTATAGCACTACAATGACAGCAAATGTGCCAATTGACACAAGTCAAGGTGGTGTTCCTGTTACCATTGAAAAAATTTGTATTAAGTCTATTGAATTAACTTCTCCATTAACTGGTTTTACATGGACTACAAACACAGCCGATAATTGCTTCCCTGGTGGCACGAAAAAATGTTTATTATTACAAGCAACTCCTGGCACAGCTGACATAGGTGTTCACAACCTAATTGTTAGTCTTGAAACTAATGCATCACTTGGAGGAATGTTTCCATTAACTCAAAAAGATACCATTAGATATTACCGAATAGTTGTTTCAAACGGAGCAGGTATTAAAGTTGAAGACGGAAGAAAATTCTTTGCTCTACAAAATACTCCAAATCCATTTGCAAACACTACCGACATTCATTTTAATTCGCCTACAAGTGCCAACTACACTTTCACTGTTTATAATATGATTGGTGAAGTAGTGTACAATGAAACAATTTCTGCAGTTTATGGTGGAAATACATACACTTTTAATGGTTCAAAATTAGATGAAGGCATTTATTTTTACAAATTAACAAATGGAACTAATTCCTTCACTCAACGAATGATTATTCAAAGGTAATGTCATTTAATTTAAATATTCTCGGTAGTAATTCGGCATTGCCGATGAAACATCGAAATCCAAGCGCTCACTTACTTAATGTAGGTGAGCGTTCGTTTTTAATTGATTGTGGAGAAGGCACACAAATGCAAATGCAAAAATTCAATCTAAAAACTTCAAAAATTTCTAAAATATTTATTAGTCATCTTCATGGCGATCATTACTTTGGACTAATAGGTTTAATATCAACATTTCATTTGAATAGGCGTACTCAAAAATTAGAAATTTATGCTCCACCTCCACTTGAACAAATAATTAATATTCAGTTGCAAGCATCTAATACAAAACTAGGATTTGAATTAATTTACAAACCAATATCTGAAGGATTTTGTGGAATTTTATTCGAAGATGATAAAATTATCATAGAAACTTTCCCTCTTGACCATAGAATTGCCACCCATGCTTTTATTTTTCGTCAAAAAATCGGATTAAGAAAAATCAAGCCCGAGTTTATTGATAATGTTAAAATTCCAATAGACCAGTATTTAAAAATTAAACAAGGATTTGATTTTATTGATGAAAATGGTTTTTTACATAAAAACGCAATTATTACACAAGAGCCCTCACCTTGTAAATCGTATGCATATTGTTCCGATACAAAATTTGATGAAACAATTATTGAAAAAATCAAAAATGTAACATTATTATATCACGAAGCAACTTATGCCGATGATAACGAAAATTTTGCCAAAGAAAAATACCATAGCACAGCTCGTCAAGCTGCAACTATTGCTAAAAAAGCAATGGTGCAGAAATTATTGATTGGACATTTTTCAACTCGTTATCAAAACATTAATATTTTTTTAAATGAAGCCCAATCTGTTTTTCCAAATACCATTCTTGCGAAGGAAGGCAGTTGTATCGAAATTTAGCTGAAAATTACTTTCTTTTTTATATTTTTACAATTGATTAAACAAATAACAAAATGATACTTGTTGCTGAAAGTGGTTCGTCAAAAACTGAATGGATTTTAGCCAATAAAAACTCCATAGTTGCTCAATATAATTCAAAAGGATTAAACCCTTACTTTGTTTCTTCCGAAGATATCTCTTTGTTGCTACAAAATGAAATTATTCCTGCTTTAAAAAACCATATTCCTAAAAAAATTTATTTTTACGGAGCTGGATGTTCTACAAATGCTAACAAACAAATAATTTTTTCAGGGTTTCGAAAGGTTTTTAATCAAACAAACATCGAAGTTGATCATGATTTAATGGCTGCTTGTAGGGCTTTATTTTATAATTCAAAAGGCATTGCTTGTATTTTGGGAACTGGCTCCAATGCATGTATTTTTAATGGTAATTCCATCTTGCATAAAGCAAATTCTTTAGGTTACATCTTAGGCGATAATGGAAGCGGAACTGATATTGGAAAACATTTTTTAACAGCATATTTTAATAATGAATTACCTTTTCTTATAGCTGAAAAATTTGAAAATGAATATCATATTTCACTTGAACAAGTGCTTGATAATGTGTATAAAAAACCTTTCCCGAATAGGTATTTAGCTTCTTTTAGTCCTTTTATAAAACAAAATATCGATAATGTTTTCGTTTTTAATATGGTTAAAAAATCTTTTATCGATTTCTTTAATAAAATGATATTAAAATTACCCGAATACAAAACATACCCAATTGGATTTGTGGGGTCAATCGCTTATACTTATAAAGAGATTCTAATGCAAGTTTCGAAAGAATTTGGATTTTCAGAAGTAACAATAATTAAAAATCCAGCTAACGAATTAATAAAGTATCACCAAAAAATAATTGATGATACTTTATAAATAAGGAGAATAAGGATATATTATTCGCTTATTTCATTAATAAATTGGGCTCTAAATTGGTCGTAAGTTTGTTTTAAATACTCATTACTTCCAAAATATTTAACAACCACTTCAAAATCCTTTGGACCAAAATAACCAGCTACCGAAGTAATTACATTATTCGATTCGTTTAAAAAAACGGTAGTTGGGTATGACATTTTATTATTTAATAAATTAGCTGCTAATTGATGAGTTGATCGTTTAACAGAAGGATTTGGATTTACAAAAATGTTATTATCAATTTTGATAGTATCTTTTGTTTCAGCATCAAATTTAACAGCCCAAAAATTAGCATTAATATATTTAATGATTAACGGATGGGCATAAGTAGTTGCATCTAAACGTTTACACCATCCGCACCAATCGGTATAAAAATCGATTATGATTTTCTTTTTAGGATAGTTTTTATTTCGATTAAATGCTTCGGTAATTGACATCCATTCGATTTTATCTGTTTTAATGCTATCGGCTTTAACTATAGAAGTTTGGGCTTCTGCTTGATAAAAAAACAAAGAGCAAAATAAGAATAAAAAAAATCTGTTCATATCTATAAAAATTTGAGGAATTTATTTCAAAACATTAATTATACCAAAATTTTATCATTTTGTTTCAACAACTAAATATTTTGTGATACTCCAGAATTTTTTTGGATCTTTAATTACCAATCGCTCATACATTTTATCTCTCATTTTAAACTCGTATGAACCGGCTGGATGAGTTGATAAAATATTAACTTCTTTTGCCATCAGAGTAATTTCGGTAGTTTTACGAATATCTACTTTGGTAAAATAATCAGTATTCATATCGCTGGATAATTTTGTACTTTTTCCAATGCCAACTACCCCACCCTGACGAGTAATAATATTTTTACTAACTAGCTCATTTTTAGTTCCAAAAGCATACCAAGCAGCATTAATCTCTTCGGTTTGTTTTTCGATTACTTCGTTTTGAGCAACTTTTTCTTGAGTTAAGTTTTCAACTTTTGTATTTAGTTCTTCAACCGTAAAATTTAATTTCTCGAGTTTTTCTTTTAAATCGGCTATTTCTTGGTCTTTTTCCTCTAATTGTTTTGTTAGCTTCGCTATGGTTTTTTCCAATTCTGTGATTTTGATATTAGCCGTTTTCATTTGTTTGCGTAACTTGCTAATTGTTTGTTTGTTAATTTCGAGAAGTTCATTTATCGATTGAATTTCTTTGGTAATTCTATCTCGAACATCAGAACTATCCTGATTAACTTCTGTTGAATTTGAAGCTTGTTTTATTATCATCTCTTTTGCTCTAATTTCGTATAGGTTTTGTTCAATATCATTCATCGATTTGAACATATCGTTAACCGTTTTATCACGATTTTCAATTTCTTCGTACAACTTGCTGTTTTCATCTTTTAAGCGTTTTACTTCATCATTATTGCACGAGGTAAAAAATAAAAAAGATAGGATTGAGAAATAAATTATTTTTTTCATTTGTTTTATTTTTTGTTAATCGATAAAATATATATTTACATTAGATTTTCCTTCAAAAATTGATAATAAAGAAGCCAAGTTGGATTGATTGATAGCAATTTCTAACAAATCATTGCTATTAAAAAAAGCGACTAAAGTATTTAACTCTACATCTAGATAAGAGTCGTTTAATTGATAAATCTCAAATCCAGGGCATGGATTAATCACAAATTTTCTTCCTTTTTGAATAGATTTAAACAATTCTCGGCTTATATTTGTAATAACGTTTGAATAATTGTCAACGTGAATAACGGTACCTTTAATTAAATTATGATCAATAACAGGTTCTGAAACTTGTACTGAGCATGAAAAATGTTGTTTTTCTTCACCTAATTCGCTTAAAGGCAAGTTTTGAACTATGTGAACTGCAACTTTAATAAACAAATCTTTGGTTGGAAAATTATATGAATCAGAGTCTTGAATAATATCAATATCGATAATTTTATTTACTTTTTCTTTTCCAACGATAATATTCATAATCCCGTTATCGGCACAAATAAAATAGTGATTATTAAAATAAACTACAATATGAGGCGAACTAACCGAAGCGATAGAATTTACACTAATAATATGTATTGTACCTTCGGGAAAGTTTGAATAAGCGTATTTTAAAATATAAGCAGTTTGTTCGATATCAAAAGGGTGTATACTATGCGAAATATCAATAATATTCAAATCGGGCATGAGCGATAACAACTTGCCTTTTACTGCTCCAACATAATAATCTGTTAAACCCCAATCAGTAGTTAAAGTAACAATGCTCATTTAGTATTAATTATGTTTGTCAAAATTACTTAAAAATAATTTATTTAACCTCTTTTTTATTATTTTTGAAGCATTAAAAATACTTAAATTCTCTAATAAAGATAATGATAGAGCAGGTTTTTGAATTAGACAATGATCAATTAAAAGAAATTAATGGTGTTAACAGCGTTAATATCAATAAATTAATAAAAGCTTTTCCGAAGTTAAAAGTAATAAATAGAGGAAACGAACTAAAGGTATTAGGAGAAGCATCTGATATTATAACTTTTGAACAAAAATTAAAACTAATAATACTACATATTGAGCGCTTTGGCAGAATAAATACTCAAGATATCGAACAGCTTATTGGTGAAGATATTGTATTTAAGGAAAACCAAAATAATGAAGATGATTTAATATTATTTGGTCGCGAAGGCAAAGCGATTAAAGCACGTACAAAAAATCAAAAAAAATTAGTGTCTAGTGTGTTAGAAAATGACATGATTTTTGCCGTAGGACCTGCTGGAACAGGAAAAACTTATACAGCTGTTGCTCTTGCAGTTAAGGCATTAAAAGAAAAACAAATACGCCGCATTATATTAACACGACCAGCTGTTGAAGCCGGAGAAAACTTAGGTTTTTTACCGGGTGATTTACGCGACAAGCTCGACCCGTACTTGCAACCTCTTTACGATGCCCTTCGCGATATGATTCCTACTCAGAAGTTACTTACATATTTTGAAGATGGAACCATTGAAATTGCTCCCCTTGCGTTTATGCGAGGCAGAACATTGGACAATGCTTATGTGATATTAGATGAAGCTCAAAATGCTACCCAAGGGCAATTAAAAATGTTTTTAACACGAATGGGTAAAAATGCTAAGTTTTTTATTACTGGCGATTTAACACAAGTTGATTTACCACGAAATCAAACGTCAGGTTTAATAAGTTCTATTAGCATTCTAAAAAATATTCCTGGAATATCAGTAATTACGCTTGATAAATGCGACGTTGTTCGACATCAATTAGTTACGAAAATTATTGAAGCTTACGAAAAAATTGAAGAAAATAAAACAAGCATAAAATAATCACATCATGAAAAATGCCCTGACGAAAACAGAATTTCATTTTCCAAACCAAAAAAATGTTTATATTGGAAAAGTTAGAGACGTTTATAATATTAATGATGAACTTTTAGTAATGGTTGTAACCGACAGAATATCAGCCTTTGATGTTGTTTTACCAAAAGGAATACCTTTTAAAGGACAAGTTTTAAACCAAATTGCTTCCGATTTTTTAGATGCCACTTCCGACATTTGTCCAAATTGGAAAATTGCTACCCCCGACCCTATGGTTACCGTTGGTCATTTTTGCAAACCATTTGCAGTGGAGATGATTATCAGAGGTTATTTAACTGGAAGTTCTTGGAGAGCTTATAAAAATGGAGCTCGAGAAATCTGTGGAGTTAAAATACCCGATGGCATGAAAGAACATCAAAAGTTTGATAATCCTATTATCACTCCTACTACTAAAGCAGATGAAGGTCATGACGAAGATATCACACGTAAACAAATCATTGAACAAGGCATAGTATCAGAAGAAGATTATTTATTACTTGAAAAATATACTCGTCAGCTTTTTCAAAGAGGAAGCGAAATAGCTGCAAAACACGGATTAATTTTAGTTGATACAAAATATGAATTTGGTAAAAAAGATGGAAAAATATATTTAATTGACGAAATTCATACCCCCGACTCGTCTAGATATTTTTATTTAGAAGGTTATGAAGAACGTCAATTAAAAGGAGAAACTCAAAAACAACTTTCCAAAGAATTCGTTAGAGAATGGCTAATGGATAATGGATTTCAAGGAAAAGATGGACAAAAAATTCCAGAAATGAGTGATGTTTTTGTTTCTCAAGTTTCGGAACGTTACATTGAATTGTACGAAAATATTACTGGAAAAAAATTCGACAAAGCGAATACAAACGATGTTTTAAGTAGAGTAGAAAATAATGTACTAAAATATTTATCTTCAGCAAACTAAAGAATCAAAATATGGATGTAATAACATTTTCGCCACCTCGTATTGACGAAAAAATAATAAAGGAAGTAAGCGAGGCTTTACGCTCGGGTTGGATAACTACAGGTCCTAGAACAAAACTTTTTGAAAAACGATTGAAAGAATTTTGTAATGTCCCCGAAGTACTTTGTTTAAATTCAGCCACTGCAGGACTAGAATTAATGTTGCGTTGGTTTGGAGTTGGAAAAGGTGATGAAGTTATATTACCCGCATACACTTATACGGCCACTGCTAATGTTATTATTCATTGTGGAGCAAAACCAGTTTTTGTTGATATTAATGATGATTTTAATATTTCGATAAATGGAATTAAAAAAGCAATAACAAGTCGTACAAAAGTAATTATGCCTGTTGATTTAGCTGGTTTTCCATGCGACTACGACGAACTAAACAGTTTAGTAAAAAGTTCAAAAATCAATTCCAAGTTTATAGCTAATAACGATGTTCAGCAGAAATTAGGTAGAATACTTATACTTTCTGATGCTGCACATTCGGTTGGAGCTCTATACAAAAACAAACGAACTGGAAGTTTAACCGATGTTACCGTGTTTTCGTTTCATGCAGTTAAAAACCTAACAACAGCCGAAGGTGGTGCAATTTGCTTAAATTTACCCGAACCATTTGATAACACAGAGGAATATAAATACCTTTGTATTAAATCATTACATGGACAATCGAAAGACGCTTTAGCAAAAATGCAACTTGGCAATTGGAAGTATGATATTATTGAAGCCGGATATAAATTTAATATGACTGATATTCAAGCTGCTATAGGTTTAATTGAGCTCGAACGTTATGAGTCTGATATGCTTAAACGGCGGAAAGAGATATTTGATTTATATTCAAAACTATTTGCTAATCATCAATTTGCAATTTTACCAACCTACGAAACTAATCAAAAAAAATCTTCGTACCATGTTTATACATTACGCATAAAAAACATTACCGAAACTGAACGTGATAAAATAATGGAATTAATATTTCAGAAAAAGGTTTCTGTTAATGTTCATTTTATACCCGTTCCCATGATGTCGTTTTATAAAAAAATGGGATATAACATTGATGATTACCCTAATTCATACAAAAACTTTTCATGTGAAATTAGTTTACCAGTATACTACGATTTGACCAATGAACAGGTAGAAAGAGTTGCAAAAACTGTAATAGAGTCATATCAAATTCTGAAAAAATAATTATGATAAAAAGAAGTTTTGATGTTCTTTTTTCATTAATTGGAATAACTATTCTATTTCCAATATTCTTTATTACATCAATTTTCATCATTATTGATTCAAAAGGAGGAATTTTTTATAAACAAATTAGAGTTGGCAAAAAAAATAAAGATTTTACTTTGTTAAAATTTAGAACAATGTATTCAAATTCCGATAAAAAGGGGTTGCTAACAGTAGGTTTATCCGACAGTAGGGTTACAAAAACCGGAAAATTTCTTCGTAAATATAAATTTGATGAACTACCACAACTAATAAATATACTCAAAGGTGAAATGAGTTTTGTAGGTCCTCGTCCTGAAGTACGAAAATATGTTAATTTATATACTTCCGAGCAATTAAAAGTGTTGGAAGTAAAACCTGGATTAACCGATTATGCTTCTATCGAATACATTGATGAAAGTGAATTATTAGCACAATCATCAAACCCAGAAAAAACTTATATTGAATTAATTATGCCTAATAAATTAAAGTTAAACTTTAAATATATAGAAAATCAAAGTTTAGGAACAGATATTTCGATTTTATTTAAAACTTTTTTTAAAATTTTAAGATAGTAATTATATTTTATCATCTTCTATGTCTGAATAGTATACATTCATAGTAACAATTATTGCAGTAAAGCCCCAAAAAGGAACTGATAGTTTATCAGTATCCAGAAAGTTGTTTAGAAAACCATGAATATAATAAGTGATTAAACTCAACAGAGATATTAATGTGTAAAGTTTGATGTTATTATTTTTTGCTTTGAAGTATGTTATATTGCCGTAAGTTATTGTAAAAACTATAATTATCAAAAATGTGATTAAACCCAAAACCCCACTTTCGGCAAGTGGTCCAATATATTCACTATGAGCATTTCCTCCGTTTCCTGCATTAGTACTAATAATAGTTTTTTCTCGAGCATGTTGATATGGTCCATACACAAACTGGTATGTTCCAGGTCCCCATCCAGTTAATGGTCTTTCGTTAAAAAGTCTAAATGCAGACGACCATCTATTTAAACGTTCAAGATTTGATGCATCGGTGGAAATATTAGAGATTGACTCAACATGTTCAACAAAATTAGTACTTGAATCCTGATTATTTTTATTAAGTTTATTAATAATGTCCTGCTCAAAAGCAAAAAACAAACCCACAAATAAAATGGAAAAGGCAATAATCCAATAATATTTTATTCTTAATTTTAAGATAAATAAAACACCTAAAGCAGCTATTACGCTAACCCACGCCGCTCTGCAAAACGACAAAAACAAACCAGTAAATAGGGCTAAAAAGACAATGAATAATATTAATTTTCTTGTTCTATTAAAACCTTTTTCGAATAATAATCCAAAGGTAGCCACCGAAAACATGGCTAATGCAGCTCCATAAGACGTATGATCATTATAAAATGGTTTCATTACCCAGTGACCTACTTTTTCGTCAAAACCATAAGTAGAGTGAGCATAAGTAGTATAAATTATAACAATTACTAAGCTTAATGCATACAACCATATAAACTTTTTGATATTTGATAAATTATTGCGAAAAACCAATATTGCAAAAAAGTAAAATGAAATAATAAACCAAAGTTTTGCAGCTAAAAATTTAAAAGATACAATGGGAAATTCGCTAAGTATCGAAGTAATTAAAAGCCAAATTAAATAAACAATTATTGCAATAGAAACCGGATGTTTCGTAATTTTATTATCATAGTTATTATCTTTAAAAATTCGCAGACAAAAAATTGCAGACAAAACAATCATTAATGCTTCCGAAGGTAAAGACAATCCGACATTGAATAATTTATCGTTTAAATCAACAGATAATGGTGTTAAAAATGCAATTAATAACAGCAATTTATCCGAAGCAAAAAAAGCGAACATTCCAATTAATAGTAAACCAACAATTGCTGGAAACCAAAAAAATTCTTTCCATATTAATAGCGAATTAACAAGCAGAAATAAGCCTGTAATGACATAAACCCACCAAGTTTTATGATTATTTTGCAATGGAATTAAATTTCGGTATTTCTTTTAGATAAAAAATTTGATTTTGCAAGAGTGTCGTATGAAATTAGAGTTAACACACTTAAAAGCAAGGCTGCAAAAGTTGAAACAACCACAATTAACCAACGAACTGGATACGATTTTCGTTCGGCTTTATATGCTTTATCAACTAAAAACTTTTGAGGGAGCGACATTTCGGCATCAACTTTAGCTTCTTTATACTTTTCTTGAATTGATGAAAACTGAAGTTTATCATTAACTAGCTGGTCGCGAAGTGAAATAAATGCACCGCCATATTTTGCTAACTTGTCTAATTCAACTTTAATAGCATCAGAGCCTTTAATATTTCCTTTTGATAATGCGATAGCATATTGTTCACCAAGCGTTTCAATTTGAGAATCATAATCATAAATTCCCATAGAACGAAGAACGTTTAAAGAATCTTCCTTACACTTTATTTCATTTAACAACGCATTATACTCCGATTCTACAATTTTAAAAGCTTGTATGGCTCTTTCTCGCTGCATTTCATTTTTCACAGAGTCGAGTAAATCAGCAATATCATTTGCAATATTTGCAGCCATTTGAGGGTCGGCATCCATTACAGTAATTTGAACTGCCATGTATTCGGTGCGTTTAAAACTTATATTGCTGTCAAATTCTTTATATAAATTTGTCATTTTCACTTTTGAATCGGGGTCGATATCGTAATGTTTCATCAAATCATATTTTTTTATGATTCGTTCTTTAATTTTACTTGAGGATAAAATTTGAAGCATCTGCTCAGCCTGAGATTCCTCACCAAATTCTAAAATATCTTGCCGCCCTGAAACATTTTGCGATAAAAGCGCTTTAGAAATTGAATTAGTTGATGTTGGAAACATTATAACCGTTGATTTATATTTTGGGGTAATAAACCATGGCGAAGAAAATAAAGAACTAATTATAATTGCAGATATTCCAACAATTATAAATAACTTACGCCATTGCCATAAATAAAGGATAATGTTGGTTGAGTTAAAGTCAAATTCGTTTTTTTTCATGTATTTTTTTTTGCAAATTTATAAAAAAAGCTTTTTAAACTCTTAGTTATTTGTTCATCAAGTTTTTTTAACGACAAATAAATGATTTTATTTTAAACGTTACATAAAATAATTAAGTTGATTTTTAGAGGTTTAATTAAAAATAGAAAATTGAAGTTGATAATTAAAAAAAATATATTAATTTTGCACCCACCAAAAATACAGCGGGGTAGCTCAGTTGGTTAGAGCGTCGGATTCATAACCCGGAGGTCACGAGTT
>CAZFPO010000017.1:0-31765 GCA_964521105.1 uncultured Lentimicrobiaceae bacterium
TTATTATTCAATGGTATAAGTTTTTAAATTGATTGAATCAAAAATTGAACTCATTCATAATTTTCAAGTTGGTTGCTGTATGGGAATTCAAATTCATGCCGCAGGTTTTTTCTCATTGCCACTGCACGAGTTTAGAAGTTTTTGTATTTTTAGATTTTAAAGGTATCAGTCCGTCAGCTGGCTGATAATCTGTTTGATTACTCTCTATTGCGGTGCTGAACAATGTGTTAATTTTAAATTATTTCACGCCCTAAAGCCGGGCAGACTCATACTTTTTTTCATTGCCAAAAAAAGTATGCAAAAAAAGCTAGGCAAAACTAATGCTTCCACCCTCCCTGATAAAACAAAAGAAATTCAGAAAAAGTAGTCAAATCAAAAAACACTTACTCTATTGCCTTTTTAAGGTTTTTTGTTTGAAACGCAAGCGCCTTTTCCGAATTTCTAATTGTTTTATCAATCACGCCACCGTCCGACCGCACGTTTTGCCATTGCCACCGCACAAGTTTAGAAGTTTTAGTATTTTTAGTTTTTAAAGGTATCAGTCCGTCAGCTGACGGACTGATAATCTGTTTGATTACGCTATCGCAGTGCTGCGCTATTCAATGTCAAAATAATTGGACTAAATTACTTTCAAATAAAAAAATGATTAGAATAAGCATTGATACAAAAACAACCAATCTATTATTAAGAATTACTGAAAAACGAAATCGCTAAGTTTTATCGTCTCGATGTACACATTGTTTGGAAAATCATACAAAACATTGGAATCATCCAAAACATAGCAATAAATTCTCAAATATTTAGCATTTGAAATTTGAGTACTCGAGAATGTTAACCTAATTTTGTACTTTTCACCTTTCGACAAATTAAGAACAATATTTTTGGAATAAGTCGTAATAGTATCACAATTAAATAACCCCCCATGCATACTCCCATCACAACTGATTATTTGAGAAGTATGAAATAAAAAAACATTAAGCGTATCATTAACAACACTGTCTTTAATCTTATTTAAAGATTGAGAATAAAACACATATACGGAGTCCAACAAAATTTTTTCTCGTTTTTTACCTGTATTGGTTATAATCAAATCAGCACAATACATCTGATTGTTACTTTTGCAACAGTAAGTAATCAATTTGATATTAATTTGATTGTTATTTTGCGAATAACCGCTCACACAATTTATTAATAACACGAAAAATAATAATTTTACAGCTCTTCGATTTTTCAACATTTTACATTTTTCATATTGCTTGTAGCTTTATTATTCAACAACAAATCCTCTTTCAAAAGGATAATATCTATAGCTCCCATCAGGAACCATGTATTTTAGGTATCCAAAATACTTATATGTGCCAATTTCGGATGTTTCTAATTTAATTTCCGAAATATCATTAACCGCAATTTTACGATTTATAGGTTTTATTTTCCCATTCACACTCATCTTTTTTATCATTATTTCACTTGCATGTTGAGTTATCGGAACACCCATAATCAAATTTGCATTATAATTCTCTCCTTTTTTTATAACAGTATCATCAATAATAAGAATTTCAGGCGGACCGTATACAGGTAAATCAATACACCAACTTGAAAAATAAATACTACTTGCGTCATTTGACATTAATAATAAATCAAATTTGAGTTTTGCTAAATTCATGAAAAATATTGAGGTATCTTCAACAGAGCTCAAATATGAAAAATCTTCATTCCATTTTTTCTTAAATTGAGAAATCCTTTCAGAAAGATCGTATGCAATTGTATCATATTCTATTAGAAATTTCATCAAAGTGTCGCGGTATGAATAAAATGTACTTCTCATGAAATTAGTTCTTTCTTCTTCATTAAGGTCTTTACTTCTAACCACTTTAATCCGATTTGCATACTTTTTGAAAAATTCAAGATTTTCGCCTTCTGCCTTTACTAATTTTGAAAATTTTTTACTAAATACGCTCATTGAATCACTCTTTGGTGAACCTAGTAGTTCCCAATAAGTCATTAACTTTTCTCTATATAACAATTCTACCGAAATTTCTAATGAACGCTCAATTTCGCTGTAATTAGTTGTTAATTTCTCACTTCTTTGATTGCATGAGAAAGCTATCGTAACCAGTAAAACCATGTAAATTATCTGTCTTTTCATTTTATAAAAGTATTGAAATCTTGTTAATTTATACTTCAAAATTCATCAAGCAATCCTCCAACAAAAAACCGTGAATATTCTTCTCCAAATATATGAAAATTTACTGATGGCCGATAAAAAAATAGTAAATCAGTGTAAAGTGAAGATTAATTTACATTTACAAGTATTTTGAGAAATAGGAGCTTGTTTTTTATATAGATATTTATTTGTGATTTTCAATACTCTTACCCCTAACCCCTGAAGGGGGAGTATTGAAAACCAATTGATTAAATTAAGATTTTCAATATTTTTCCCTTTAGGGGCAGGGGTGAAAAAATATTGAAAATTTATCCGACTATAGTGATAAAAATTATCAATAAGTGAAAAAATTGATGAAAAAAATAAAAAAACATCATTGTTTATGAGATATAGCTAATTTATTGATTAGCAATCATTCCACCAAAACCAAAATATTGGGTTTTGGTATTAATCTTTTTTAATTTTATTCACGGTTATGAGTCGAAAGGTATTGGAATTTATTGTTAACCGAATGTTATTCTCGGTATTGGTAACGTAATAATTTTTTCCTGTCTTCGTGTAAAACTTCTCATCCGACATTTTCAAAATTTTATCGATAAACAGTTCTATTTCTTCATTTTGCAAATTGGTTCTTAGCTTTTTATTCACCCTTGAGTAAACAAGTTCGGTATAACACAAGTTTTTAATAATCATTTGTTTATCGTCTTTCATGTTAAGTCAGATTTAGCGTATTTATTATCGCCAGGTTTCGATTTTTTAATTTTCCAGCAACTGATTGCATTTTGAATTGTTTTATCGGGATTGTCTGTCAAAAAATCACGAATATAGGTATTGTACTCAAATTGTGGAGCGATCTCTTTGTGCGATTTGTCTGTTCGTATTTCATTCGAAGTTAAAATCCATTGTTCAATCGCATCGCCTAAGGTTTTTCCTTGCGATGTTTTCATCCAGTTCATGAACTTCACATTAAACTTAAACTTATCACCTATTTGATTCTTGAAAAATTTCCTAACATTTTCTGTATTTTTATAATTGTCGGTAATTTCAGTTTCATTGCTCAATTTTTCGGTATTCCAATCAAATCGTGAAGTCAGTTGAACTTTCACGGGAAAAGAATCACGTTCGCCAGTTTTTAGATATTTTTCAATTCGAGTTGCTAACTCTATTTTCCCACCACTTTTGTTTAAATGTTCCAAACGACAAAAATCAAGCAACTCCACTTTATACCAATAATAATTATTAAAATCGTGTATTGAAATTTCTTTAGTTAAAGTTGGTCTAGTGTTCATGATTTATTTTTTAGTTGATTATTAGAGAAGAGTTTTCAAACATCTGCCTTCAACTCATCGGATAACTTCGAGTCATATAATTAGTTTATTTAGCTGTTAAAATTTTCATCAGCACATCCGCCCCAATCTCCATTTTCGAGAATCCGAAAAGTTTTTTTCCCAAATCTTTGAGTGAAGCCCCAATGTGATAAACCTGTTTTTCGTCAATAATCAAAAAACGGTCGTGGGCATTTTTATAAGTTTTGATTATTATAGGTGGATATTGCTTATTGTGTTTTTCAAGGTCGGTTTTGAGTGATGAAGTATAATTTGCTGTATAAATTTCGACCGATACACCCTCTTTTCTTTTGAGAAATAAATTCAGCACCGATTCATCTACATAATTATCAATAAGTAACAATGATTTTTCAGCCGATTTTACCAATTCGGAAGCAAATACCCAAGCATCGAAAATCTGACCGTTGAAGTAAATGCCTTCGTTTGGAGGAAGGTTGGTGTTTAATTGTAGCTTTATTTCTCCAATGTCCTTTTTTATGGAGTTCATCTCGTTTTCAATTCGATCAACACGTTGATTGATGGCGTAACCTTTTAGTAGATAATCTTTTAAAATTTGGGTTGCCCACTTTCGGAACTCTGTTCCTTGCAATGATTTCACTCTATAACCAACTGAAATAATTACATCAAGATTGTAGTATTCAATATATCTTTCTACACTTCTTCCTCCTTCATTTTGAACTGTCGCAAAATTTGCGACAGTTGACATTTTTTCCAACTCACCTTCTGCAAAAACATTATTAATGTGTTTGCCAATTGTTTTTATATCTCTTCCAAATAAAGTTGATATTTGTTGTCTATTTAACCAGACGGTTTCATCTTCAAGCCTAACCTCAATATGTTCCGAAAGTTCATTTGGTCTATAAAGCACGATTTCATTCTTCATTTTTAGATTTCTTGTGTATTTATTTACAAAAATAAAAAAGATATTCATTTGAAGAATTGTTTCTTCATTAGCTTTAGTCAACTTAGGGGATGACTTCGAGTCATCTGATGATTGTTGACAAAGTGATCTATTCGATTTGATTTAGTTTAAATTCAAAATTGATTCTTTCCGATTTGATTAAATCATTATTGTTATACTTTTTTCGACCATTTTTATTGGCTATTATCATCCATTTTAAATATCGATCAAGATACCATACTTCCCAATTTAACTTTGTCCAAGTTTCAATTGATATTTCAAAGAAACGCTCATCAATGCCATGTTCCGACGAAATATCTTCTTGAACTACAATGGTGTTATCCGATTCATTAAATCCTATAATTCTCAAATCATAACAGGCTGCAAAATCATCCGAAAAATAAACCGTAGTTCCTTCAGAGATGACTTTAGCAAAACTATACAAGGAATTTTGTTTCTTTATCCAGTCTATAAAAGTTAGCAAATTCATTTCTGCGTATTTCAAGTTTTAAATCATTTTTTTTCAAAAACATTTCTGTTTTGGATTTAGAATAAGGTTAAAGAATTTTCTTATTAATACAGATGAATTTGGTTTACAGTTTTATTCTTTATTATTCCACCAAATATATTAAAATTATTAATAAGTGAATAAACTCGATGAAAATTAAAAAAAGACACTTTATTTTAAACTAAAAAAAGAACAATTACAAAAACTCAATGGCATAAACCTGAAAAATCCTAATAATCATTTGGGTAAATTTAGTTCAAGTAAACGAATCACCATAAGGATTTAAGGTATTACATTAGCTATTCTCTGTTTAGCGTTTTTAAAGTCTTATTTACCAATGATTTCATTTGAATGATTGCAACTTTATTAAGCTCTGTAAGTCTTTCGGCTTGAGTCAAACCTTTATGTATCATCACAGCATTAATACTTTCCATATTTGATAATACAACGAGTTGTTCGATGTTTGCATAGTCTCTCATATTTCCTGTCTTATCAGGGTTTTCGTTTTTCCATTGCTGGGCAGTTCTGCTAAACAAAGCCATATTAAGCAAATCGGCTTCGCTTGCATAAACCATATTTATTTGTTGCTGTGATAATTGCGATGGGATTAAATTCTCTTTAATCGCATCGGTATGAATTTGATAGTTAATTTTTGCCAGTGTACGTTGCAAGTTCCATTCTAAGTTCAAACGATCGTATTCATCGGTTTTAAGTCGCTGATACTCTTTTATTAGTAATAATTGAAATCGAGGACTTATCCACATGCCAAAATGGAATGCAATATCTTTGTGAGCATAAGTACCACCGTACCTTCCAGCTTTAGCCGAAAGTCCAATAGCCCTTGTAGCTTCTATCCAATTTTTTACTGATAAAACGAAATTATTGCTACCTGCAGAATTTTTAATTGTACCGAATTCGGTATAATTAAAATCAGGATTATACAATGCTTCCCATTCTCCAATATATTCGATGGTGCTTTTTAAACTTAGCCATTTTATAATAATTGCCTCCTGCATTTGACTCTTCGCCATGTCGGTAAGCGAAATATAATCATCTTGTTTCACAGAAATTATTGAAATTTCTTGTCCCTCAATTTCTATCTTTTTATTTTTCGCCATAATGATTTTATTCTCTAAAGTGGATTGTTTGTTATATGCAAAAATAACAAAATATTTTAATAGGCTAATATTTTCATAATTTTTCTAAATAACCTTAAATAGGCTTATTTTGTCGCCAGTTTCGACTCGAAGTATTAATTAAACCTTAAATCCGCAAGGAAATTCTATTACAAAGCCAAACTGCCCTTCATTTCAGGCAATGCTCTAAAAAACCGTTTCACCGTATCTACGGATACGCCTGCAATGCATTTTTATGCGCTAAACCTGACCTGAACCGCATTTTGACTTTTCATAACGAATCACCCTGCGGATTTAAGGTTAAAAATCTTCGTCTAACTGATTAAAACTAAACCTATTCATGACTTTTTAAGCAGACACAAATTAATTTGTACTTTTGTGAAAAATAACAAAAGCATGAAAAACCGAACCAACGGCATCTTACTCCACCCAACATCACTTCCAAGTAAATACGGCATTGGCACTCTTGGCCAAGCAGCATTCGATTTTATTGAATTTATGTTTAAGTCAGGAATCCATGTTTGGCAAATTCTACCTCTCGGTCCAACTGGATACGGAAATTCTCCCTACCAAAGTTTTTCTGCTTACGCTGGGAATCCTTTGCTTATCGATTTAGATTTGCTTTGCAATCAAAACTTATTAACGATCAGCGAACTAGCCGAACATGCGTCGAATTTTCCCGAAAGCAGTTTCGTCGATTTCGATAAAATTATTGCATTAAAAAACCCTTTGCTTCGCTTGGCTTTTTATCGATTTATAAAAACAAAAGATTCAAACAATTCTTTTTCGACTTTTTGTACAAACCAATCATACTGGCTTGACGACTATGCACTTTTTATGGCTCTGAAACAGGAATTTAAAAACGAACCGTTGAACACTTGGGAAAGCGATATCCGCTCACGAGAGCCAAAAGCCATGGAGTTTTATTCAAAAAAATTAAATACCGAAATTCAATATCATTTATTTCTTCAATATGTTTTTTTTACCCAATGGGATATTGTCAAAAAAATGGCAAACGAAAAGGGCATTAAAATCATGGGGGATATTCCAATTTACGTTTCTTATGATAGTTCCGACGTATGGACTCATTCAAAATATTTTGAATTAGATGTGGATTTAAAACCAATTTCGGTTGCTGGTGTTCCACCTGATTATTTTAGCGAAACAGGTCAATTATGGGGAAATCCAGTGTATTGCTGGGAGGAAATGAAAAAAGACAACTTTAAATTTTGGATAAATCGGGTGAAATTTCACTTTGAGTTATTCGATATGGTCAGGATCGATCATTTTAGAGGATTTTCGGCTTATTGGTCGATTCCTGCTGATGAAAAAACGGCAATAAACGGCAAATGGATAGACGCTCCTGGTCAAGAACTTTTTGAAGTAATTAACAAAACATTGGGTAATTTGGATATTATTGCCGAGGATTTAGGGGTAATGACACCCGAAGTTGAAATGCTTCGCCATGGTCTGGGCTTTCCGGGCATGAAAATATTGCAATTTGCTTTTGACGATTCTGAAGAAAATCCGTATCTACCTCATTCCTACTTGCCAAATTGCGTAGTTTATACTGGTACTCACGACAACGACACTACAAAAGGCTGGTTGCTAACAGCTTCGGACAATGAAAAACAAAAAGCACTCGACTATACAAATTCTGATGGGAAAAATCCGGTTTGGGATTTAATTCGTTTGGCTTGGTCGTCCGTTGCAAATTTAGCAATCGCCCCTGCTCAAGATTTTTTAGAATTGGATGCAAATTATCGAATGAATATTCCAGGAACAACTGAAAACAACTGGAAATGGAAACTTTGTCAAAATGAACTTTCGGAAGAACTTGCTCTAAAAATTAAAAAAATGAATATATTATATCAAAGATTGTAAAACTAAACACCCTCGAAAAAACATTCAATTACTTATTACATCATTAAATGTGAAAAAAACAAAAAATTATTTTTTCAACGCTGAGATACTTCCTTCAGAAATTGGCAAAGGAGGAGCATACCTCGAGGTTCCATATTCATGCGAAATTGAATTTGGAATAAAAGGGAGAGTTCCAGTAGTGTGTAAATTTGACGGATACGAGTATCAAGGTTCATTGGTTAAAATGAGCACATCCTGTCATATTATTGGAATTCCGAAAAAAATTCGCGAAAACATTGGAAAAAATATAGGTTCTTTTGTCGAGGTTGAATTGTATAAAGATGAAAGTGAAAGAGTGGTAGAAATTAATCCCGATTTAAAACAGGAATTAATTACCAATAACTTGCTTTTAGTTTTCGAAAGCATGTCGTACAGCATGAAAAAAGAGTATAACGATTATTTTAATGATGCCAAAAAGCCAGAGACTAAGGTAAAACGTATCATCAAAATTTTAGAGGCATTAGAAAAAAAATCTAATAGTTAATTTTCAACTTACTACTTATTAAAATTTGAAGTATATTTGGTGGAAATTGGAAAAATACAGTTAATTGATTATAAAATTATGAAAATTATACAACAAGCTTTCTTTGTTTTTAATCTTTTATTCCTTGCAATCGAAATCTCATTTGCTCAACACCCAACTATTGGTGGATATAAAGTATTTTATGGGCATTTGCATAATCACACTTCTTATTCAGATGGAATTGGAACTCCAGAACAGGCATATTGTTATGCTAAAGACACAGCAAATTTAGATTTTTTTGGTCTTGCAGATCATTCAAATCAATTATCAGGTGAAGAATGGAGTGATACTAAAATCAAGGCTAATTTACACAATATTGATGGAGTTTTCACTACTTTTTATGGCTTTGAATGGTCAGATTGGACCGGACATATTAGCATTATTAATCCCGATACTTTTACAACCGAATATGAAACAAGCACTGTAAACGAATTGATTAATTGGATAGCACAAAAAGATGTTGTTGCTTTTTTCAATCACCCAAATAGATATGGTACTCATGGTTTATACAGTTATAATTCTAGCATAACACCAAACATGAAATTTGTAGGCATGGAGTTATGGAACTCGTATGATGGATTTTCGATGCATTATTACAACCAAGGGTTGAATTTGAATGACAATAAAGGGGATTTTGACGAAGCATTATCAAATGGCTGGATAATTGGAGCTTCGGGCTCTGGCGATGATCATGCAGGAACATGGGGAACAGCTCAAAATTACAGAATGGCAATTCTTGCCGACACTCTTACGCGGGCTAATTTGTATTCGGCAATCAAGGCTCGACGTTTTTTTAGCACCTTAGAATCCGATATTCGCTTATCTTTTAAGATTAATGAAAAAGAAATGGGATCGTCAATTATTGCTGGGAGATATAGCTTAAAAATTAAAGCAAACGACGGTGGAGGAGAATTTTTTACAAAAGTTGTAATGTATGATAAAAATCACAATCGAATAAAGACATGGGATACTTTTTCAACAAATATTAATATTGAGGATAGTATTACAGTTTCGGCTGGAGATTATTATTATGTAAAAGTATTAGAAGCAGATTCTTCTGATTATGCCGGACAAGCAATTTCATCGCCAATATTTGTTTCAAACCTGTCGATAATGGGCAGCCAACCTTCAAAAGTATGGGTTTGTTCTGGTTCAAATGGTATTATGAATAGTTTTATTAATGGTGGTACCGGACCAGCACCACATATTTATACATACAATTGGTCACCTTCCTCAGGATTAAGTTCAACTTCTGAACCAAACCCTATAGTAACGACAACGTCAAATACTAGCTATAATGTAACAGTTACTGATGCATACGGATGTTCAATTACCAATACTGTTCAGGTTGAATTGATTTCGATTCCACCAAGCAATGCAGGCATAATTTCGGGAAATAATAACGTTTGTCAGGGTCAAAATGGAGTAATTTATTCTGTTTCTCCAATCGCTAATGCAACTTCATACGAATGGTCATTACCAAATGGTGTTTGGGGTAATAGTAATTCAAACACGATTTCTGTAAATTACGGAATGAATTCCTCAAGTGGAATGATATCCGTAAAAGGCATTAATGCTTGTGGGCAAGGTATGGCTTCTACGCTTCCAATATCGGTAAAAAATTCGTTTTTACACGTTGATACTGTTAGCATTTGTTCAGGACAATCTTATTTATGGTGGGAGAATTATTTCAGCACGTCAGGATATTTCACAAAAAACTACACTTGTTTGAATGGTTGCGACAGTATTTATGCCCTAAATTTAACTGTAAACCAAACCTCAAGCAGTGTTTTATACATAAATTCATGCAACAGCTACACCGCTCCCGATGGAGTTGTTTATACTACTTCGGGTACTAAATTTGCAACCCTACAAAATTATTTAGGGTGTGATAGTACGATAAAAATATTTTTAACCATTAACAAAAACTCAACTTACTCTTTTTCAAAAACAGTTTGCAACTCATTTGTTGCTCCTGATGGAACTACTTACACAACCTCGGGAATTAAAACTGCAATTATTCCTAATGCTTCTGGTTGCGACAGTATAATTACCATAAATTTAACCGTTACACAAGGTCCTTCACGTACTTTTTCAGTTAGTTCATGTAATAGCTATGAAGCTCCTAATGGATCTATTTTTTACAACTCTGGATTGTATACTGTGTATACTCCTAATGGTACAGATTGCGACAGTGTATTAAATATTGATTTAAGTATACTTCAAAGTTCATCAATATCAATTTCCGAAACAGCTTGTAATCAATATATTGCTCAAGATGGAACAATCTATACTTCATCGGGAATATACACTTCTGTAATTCCTAATTCTGTGGGTTGTGATAGCAATATTAAGATAAATTTGACTATCAAAACAATTGACAACACCATTTCTCAAAATGGGAATATGCTTACTGCTAATGAAACAAATGCAAATTATCAGTGGGTTGATTGTAACAACAATTATACACCAATTCCTAACCAAAACAACATCAATTTTAACATTACCACAAATGGCATATATGCAGTAATTGTAACCAATGAAGTTTGTTCAGACACATCTATTTGTATTTCGTACACTAAAATTGATGATTTTTTTAGTAAGTATCAAACTATTGAAATTTACCCTATTCCATTTAAAGATGAATTAATGATTGAAATAAACAAAAAACAGAAACCATTATCTGTAAAAATATTCAATTCGGTTGGACAGCAGATTTATCAAGCTGTAATAATTGGAAACTCAAAAATTCCAACCAGTAATTTTAAAGCGGGAGTTTATTTCATATCTTTTAAAAATGAAGAAAACTTTTTATACAAAAAGATAATTAAATATTAAACTACGAAATTTAGATTACATAAAAAGTTTACAATTTATCCATTATTTCATACTGCTGAATTTTTTGATTTAATGTTGGGCGTGAAATACCCAAAACACTTGCCGCCTTAGACTTCTGCCATTTAAGCATTTCTAAAACATATAAAATATGATCTTTTTCAATTTCGGCTAATGATTTCAATTGATTGATTTCAGTATTTTGGCTTTTAGGCAGCTTTTTATGGTTTTCAATCTGAAAATGCTGAACATCTAAAGTATCTCCACTACAAATCAGCATGGCACGTGTAATTGAATGTTCTAATTCTCTGACATTTCCGGGCCACGAATGGGACATTAGTAAATCTATCGCTTCGAGAGTAATGCTTTTAATGTTTTTTCGTAAAATTGGATTTGATTCATTAATAAAAAAATTTACCAATAATGGAACATCGACAAGTCTATCCCGCAAGGGTGGCAGAATTATATTAAAGACTTTTAAACGATAATATAAATCTTCTCGAAATTTACCAATTTCGACTAATTGTTCCAACGATTTATTTGTAGATGCAATAATTCGAGCTTTCATTGGAATAGTTTTTTCACCTCCTACCCTTTCAAATTCACTTTCTTGAATTACACGTAATAGTTTTAATTGAATATTTGGTGAAATTTCCGAAATTTCATCTAATAAAATTGTTCCATCCGAAGCTATCTCAAATTTACCAATTTTATCCCGAATTGCATCGGTAAAAGCACCTTTTACATGACCAAATAATTCACTTTCGAGCAAAGTTTCGGTTAATGCAGAACAATTTACCGCAACAAAAGGACGATTACGCGTTACTCCAACCTCGTGAATAATTTTAGATATAACTTCTTTTCCAGTACCCGTTTCGCCTTCTAATAAAGTAGTTACCCTATTCATCGAAATTATTCCTATTCGCTTTATCACTTCTTTTATTTTTGGCGATTTTCCAATTAAGCGAAAAGATGATGAATTTGACTCAGCATCCACCTCAATAGTTGAACCTAAATTACCACCAACTTCAATTATGGAATCTAAGGCATTTTTCAAAAGCTGCTTATTTAAAGGCTTTTCGATATAATCGAAGGCACCAATTTGTACAGCCTTTATTGCGGAAGTAATATCGTCTGATTTTACTAAAACTATGATTGCAATGTTTCGGTTGATGTTGGTAATTTTTTCAATTACTTGCAAGCCATTAAACCTTCTGGTTTCAATATCCACAATAACAATATCTGGCTTTTGCTCCATTGTTTTTTTTAAACCTTGCTCTCCATCCTCTGCAAAAACAGGATTATAAACCGAATTTTCTAAAAATTTTTGAACACTACTACTTATATTATTATCACTGGAAACAAATACAATTTTCTTCATTTGTATAGATTTGCTTTTCAACTAAACGAAATATTGTAAAAAAAGTTTACATCTTGATTGATTACCATTTTAAAACTTTTCTTTTTTTATATTTTCAATTATTGCTTCGCAACATACATTAAGCATGTTATATACCTTTTCAAAACCATCCTTACCGCCATAGTACGGATCGGGAACAGCTTTGTTTTGGTTTGGGGTGAGGACATTGGTAATAAAATGCACTTTTTTTAAATCATCTTGTGTTCGAGCCACAGATGCTACATCCGAAAAATTATTGGCATCCATCACATAAATTTTATCGAAGTTTTCAAAATCATCATAATTAAAAAGTCGTTGACGCTGATGACTGATATCGATTCCATGTTTTTTAGCCACTTCAACCGAACGATAATCGGGAGGATCGTTTAAGTGGTAACGCTCGAAACCACACGAATCAACTTCAACATTAAACATTCTCTCCTCCTCTAATCGATGTTTAAGAATGCCCTCAGCCAAAGGAGAACGACAGATGTTTCCCAAACAAACCATCAAAATTCTTGTTTTTTTGCCTTTCATGATTTTATGCTCAATTTTATGCAAATGTGGTGAAAAAATGGGATTTGGCAAAACGGAGATATGAATCTAAATGAAATAACCTCTTATTTTCATGGATTCTATGTTAAAGATTCTATACTGGAATACAAATTATCTGTTTCTTTAAATTTTCAAAATCAAATTGTATAACTATGAATTGAAAAAAATACAAATTTCTCCGATACTTTTTGTCTAAAAAAAATAGGATGAAGATATTTGGACTTTCTATCATCAATTTATCTTTTAAAACTTAGCAATTGTAATTAGTTTCGTTTATTTAGCTAAATTAATTTCATAATCTTCGTTTAATTAACGAATATTAGTGTATATTTGCATTATGAAAAATGTATTAAAAAATATCATTGTAAATTTTCACACAAGCAATATTAAAGCTAGTGTAAGCAGAGATATCGAATTGCCAATCGATTCTGGAATAATTGTAACAGTTATAGGAGTCAGACGAAGTGGAAAAACGTTTTTACTTTATGAAACCATAAAAAAAATCATAAAGCAAGGAATCCCTAAAAATCGGATTATTTACATCAACTTTGAAGATGAACGTTTGAACTTAAAACAATCGGATTTAGATTTGATACTTCAGTCGTACATGGAATTATATCCAAAAAATAATTTGGAAGAATGTTATTTCTTTTTTGACGAAATACAAAATGTTTTAGGTTGGGAAAAGTTTGTTCGACGGGTATTTGATACAATTAGTACAAATGTTTTTGTAACTGGATCGAATTCAAAACTTTTAAGTAGCGAAATTGCCACCGAACTAAGGGGTAGAACGGTAAGTTACACATTGTATCCACTATGTTTTAAGGAATTTCTACTTTTTCATAATAATGAACCAAATTATTATAGTTCCCGACAAAAAGCTGATATATTGCGACTTTGTGAAAAGTTCATGTATTTTGGTGGATTTCCTGAAATTTTCAACTTGGAAGAGAATCTTAAAATAAAAAAACTACAAGATTATTTTAATTCAATAATATACAAAGACTTAATAGAGCGTTACAACATTTCGAATCCATTAATATTAAAGTTTTTTATTAAAAAAATATTAGAACAAGTAACTAAACCTCTTTCTGTCAACAAGATACATAATGACATTAAATCATTGGGTTACAAAATCGGGAACAATATTTTGTATGAATACTTAGAACATGTTCAAGCGACGTTTACTGCTTTAGTTATCAATAAATTTGATTTTTCGGAAATTAAACAATTTAAAAGTGAAAAAAAAGCTTACGCCATAGACAATGGTATTTTAACAGCTCTGGATTTTTCTTTTTCAGAAAACAAGGGAAAACTTTTTGAAAACATGATTGCTTTAGAAATAATAAAAAAAGAAAAAGAAGTAAGTTATTTTAAAAACAATGTTGAATGCGATTTTATCATCAAAGAAAAAAACAAATATCTTCCCATACAAGTATGCTTCACTTTACAAAATGATGATACAAAAAAAAGAGAAATCAAAGGATTAATAGTTGCATGTAAATTTTTAAAAGTAGAAATAGGTATCATCATAACTTTTGATGAGGAATTTGAAACCACCGTTGATGGAATAAATATTAAAGTTGTTCCTGCGTATAAGTTTATGCTTGAACATTTTTAATATCAAGTGATTGCAAGAAAACGCCAACTTCTTCGTTACTCTTGCAACAAATTTAGGTCATTTACAGTAGTAAACTCCAAAGCCTCGAATTTGATGTTTTCTTATCAATCACCAAGTATTCTTATCCTTGAATTTTATCCAAATTTTCACGATTTTTTTGGTTTATTTGAATATATATTGAAATCTAAATCCCTTAACGAACTATAATTAAGCATTTTAAACAATATCAATGAAAATTAGAATAAAAGATTCAAGAATGTTTATGTCGCTATCACTATAATAATCAATATACTATGAGTTTTCTTATAGAAACAACTAGGGTTTGTTGAAAAACACTCAACATGCTGATAACGCGTTTTTCAAAGTCATAAAAACGAAAATAAGTGCAGTTTATTTTTAAAAATAGTTTTCAAAAATAAACTTGCATAATTATGAATTGTAAAAATACAATTTTCCACGATGCTTTTTGTCTTGAAAAAAATTAGCATGAAAAAATTTGGGCTTTCTATCATCAATTTTTCATTAAAAATAAAGATAAATAGCTATTTCAACATTTCTTTCCAAGCTGATACTATTTGGATTTTTAAGTTTCCTACTATCATTTCTTTTTCTTTATCTTGGGTTACTATGATAGCATTATTACAGTTTAAATAATCAGATGCTTCAGCTAAACCATTAATTTCTCTCTTCAATGTGTCGATTTCATCAATATTCCAGCAAGCTTGAATTATTTTGTGAGGCTTATCCCTATCCATCCAAACGAAATCACATTCTTTTTTCGCTTTAAAAAAAAATAAACCACGTTGAAATGGAATTTGAGTCCTTAACCAATGAAATACAGCATTTTCGAACAATTTACCAAAATCATTTGAAAATTGATATTTTAAAGCATTTACCATCCCATTATCAATAAAATACGTTTTCTTTTCGTGGGCAAGTTCTGTTTTTAAAACGGATTTATCAAACTTCGCCAGGCGTTGGACAAAATAAATTGCCTCGAGCATATTTGCATAATCATATAAAGAGTTTTTATCAATTTTTAAACCGGCTGACTTTATCTCTAAATAAATTTTATTTATAGATGTGGGTTTGGATAAATTTGACAATAATCTGTCGACAAAATATTTTAGAACCGCTATGTTTTTTATTTCATATCGTTCAACTAAATCTTTGTATAGCATGATGTGATAGTATTCCTGCAATGTATTTTCAAAATAGTTGTAGTTATTTAATACAAGTTCAGGAAATCCGCCCTTACTGATGTATTGATTAAAACCATTTACTAATATTGCTTTGTTTTCAGAAATATAATAATTTGTGTCGATATTTTTAAATGTGCAATATTCCTTAAAACTTAAAGGAAAAATTTCAAATTGTAACGTTCTACCTCTAAGCGAAGTTGCAATTTCGGTTGCTAATAGCTTTGAGTTTGAACCAGAAATAAAAATCTTTTTTGTAACACTATCATATATTCTTCTAACAAATTTTTCCCAGCCAACAGCCATCTGAATTTCATCAAAAAAAATATATACATCTTCCATTTTTTGCTCTGTATACAATTCTTTGTATGATTCAATCACTAAATCTAATTCCTCCGTTTTTAAACCTAAACGTTCGTCGTCAAAACTTAAAAACAAAACTTGTTCGGGCTTTGCAAAATTTTTATTTATTAATTTATTAATTGTATCATACATTACAAATGTTTTACCGCAACGCCTTACACCACAAACAGATATTATTTTCTCTGAATCTATTGGAAGTTGAATTTCTCGAGAAATGCAATGTAAGGGTAATTTGTTTTGAAATTCTAGTATAAGTGATTTAATAAGTTCTTTCATTTTTTCAATATTTATGAATTAAACTGCAAATAACATACAAAAATACATATAATTTCCTGATTTCAAAGAAATAAAACAAATATTTATCCGTAAATAAAAGAAATGTATTTATTTTTTCAAAAATCAGTAAATAACAAATGGGTACTAAACATTGTTTTTGTTTATTTTTAATACAGAATCAGCTTTAAAATAGCAAAACAATTTATTCCTAAATTTACTAGTTTTGACGATTTGTAACAATCATTAAATCATGATTAAATTCCAAATATTATGTAGTTTGATTTTATCAAATCTACTCATCATTAATTTTGGTTAAAAATAATAACAAAAAAATTAATAATGATAACGATTTACAAAATCAAATTTCCATCAAGCACAGAATGATTTTCAAAAAAAAAGAGGTCTCGGGTTGAGACCTCTTTTTTTTATGAAAATTGAAAGTGGTTATTTTATCACTTTCAGATTTAATCTTTTCTGTTTTTTATCCACAATTTGAATCATGTAAACTCCATTATCAAACGAATTAAAATCAATTTTCAACGTATTCATTCCCGAAGTAATGTTTTGATTCGTTTTGTATAATGATTCACCTAAAATATTAATTACATCGATTGTAAATTCATTTTCAAATTCAGATTTCAAATCAATTGTAAGAATATCATTAACTGGATTTGGATAAACTTGAATTGAATTAATAAATGAAAGATTGTTTACCGAAGCAATTAAATCCTGGCTTGTAATATTGTATCCACTCTGTAGCGTTACAGTTGATTTATCACCATTGCAATTTACATAAAGTATGATGGCATAATTTCCAGGTCCTGGCACTTGATACATTACATTTAGGACAACTGTTTGCGAATTTGCCAAAACAATAGTCCATTCAACAAAAGTAACACCTAAATAGTTGGTATAAACATCGGTAACATTAGCACTAATGTAATTAGTAATTGCAATACACGTATCGATTTGTGAAACTAAGTAACCTGGAGCAACTGAATTTGTATCAATAAAAAACGTACCGGTTACCTGCAAATTATTTGAATCGATTATTAACAAATTATACATTCCTTGACAAATTCCTGTTGCATAAGCACGACGAGAATGAGAATCGTTACCTTCCCATTCAAACATAACTTGTTCCGGCCCTTGCATGCTTGTTCCAATGGCATAAAATGGTGGAGTTCCACCCCAAACACCAAAATTTGTATTTCCAGTACATTGACCAGGAAGAGTATATCCCGACATTGGACCATCTATACACAATAACCGATTGTTGTTTGGAACAACAAATGAAGAACTGTATGTGAAGTTGTTTGCATCAGTTACCAACAAAGTTCCAACTTGGGATACAAAATTATCTACAATAATCGAATCGACATTGATAGTAGTTAAAGCACTACCATTAATTTGATATACATAAGGAGCGGTTCCGTTTTGTAAATAAACTTTAAGTTTTCCGCCATAACATGTGGCTGGGGGTATTCCAAAGGTGTTCGCATGAAAACTTTGATCGGTGTCAATATTTATGGCAACTCCTACACTAGCCGTATCAATAAAATTTACACCATCGGTAGTGTAGGCATAAATGAAATTATCATTACCTTGATAATTCAAATTTGGATAATACAAAATATCATCACCTATTATTTCAACACTACCGTGTGAAGGTTGTCCTATTGTAGTACCCAAAACACTGTACATCACAATTTGATGGTTAAATGGATGGGTGTCGTTGTTACGAACATGTATTACTATTGGAACATTTTTAAAGGTACTTGCATTATCCTGTACAGCTTGAAATTGAGCATTTGATGTACTTATTAGACCTGCAAATAAGGCGATTGTTATGACTATGGCGTTGTTGATTTTCATTTTTAACTTTTTAATTTTTATGATTAATTGTTGTGATTTTTAAATAAAACTCTCTTTTATACTACTTAATAAACTTATCTACCCATAAAAAATCAGACGATTTTATTTTGACAATATACAAACCGTTGTTAAAATTTTGAATAGGAATAAAACATTCGTTACCATTCATTTTATTAGAATATGCCATTTTACCATCGGTTGTATAAACATTTACAACGGCATTTGCAATCTCATCTTGAAATTTTAGAATAAATTCATTTTTTGTTTGACGACGGTTAACTAAATTGTTTGTAAACTCATTAATTGAATTAGTACCGTTTGGAGTAATCATTTTAGCATAAACTCCTTTTGAACTTTCATTTGTAGCAAACAATTTTACAGGATGCGGAGCTGAATGTTCGTAAGTGTGAATTGGGGAGGGTTCAAAACTAAAACTGCCATCACCAAAATCCCAAACATATTTTGTAACCGTTTTATTTCCCATAACTGGATTGTATTGAACAGTGAGAGGATTGTTTGAAATAACGTCATACGTCCAAGTAAAAAACATAGTATCAAGGGGTTGGGAAAAGCTAAAAATTCGGAATAAAACCGACGAATCAAAAACATTATCTCCCACATCGCTAACTGCAAGGCGAACATGATAATTAACATCGGGAATTACCGCAACAGAAGCTGGAATAACAGTAGTCATACCATCAAAAGCAAAATACACATTTGAGCTATCCGAATTGTCGATAAAATAATCGCAATTTTCGCAAGGACCAGCATTGTTTAATCCATTATTTAAATTATTAATCGAAACAGGCAAATCGGTGCCAGGTATTTTTGTCATATTAAAGTTTTCGTAAAAACCGCCATCAGGATTAGGTCCTGAAATAAAAAAACCAAACATGTCATTAAACGAAGAGTTAACGTATTCGGGATATTCTTCCGAAGCAAATACATAATCGGAGCACAATAATAAAGAATCATCTTGCATCATCACATCAAATTCGATGATAATAGCATCGTAGGTTTGTCCTTGGATATACAACGATAGTAAGGAATCGCCAGGCAAAGTATGACTAGTATTAGCGAAAAAGAAAGATGGATTAGCAATGTCGTCAACATTTCCGGTTGAAATTACCACACCACAATCTAAACCGCTCGAACTTTCGTAATCAGAAAAATAACCAATGGTTTGGAGGTTGCCTGTATAATTAATATTTGAAATTTCGATATTGCCCGAAAACAGCATATTGTTCAGAAAAGATGCTATCGTGATAGAGTCAACAACTATTAAATCTTTATTGGTCGATTTGGGTTTAAAACTTTTAAAAATGGGTGATTGAGAATTTACATTTGCAAATAAAAATGCAAAAAGGGAAAATAAAAGTAACGTTTTTTTCATATTTTAGGTTTTAAATTATATTTTTGTATACTAATTTCACTTTATATAGCAAATATAAACAAAAAAAATTTATCAATTAAATGGATTCACTTATTTTCAAACCAAACAAAACTATTCTTAAAGACATCGATACTACCTTTTCGGGTGCTTACTTTGATAAAAATATCGCATTTAATGATTTAGAAAAGAATGTTGCTGAGCTATCAAGGCTTCAGGATATTTTATATGCCTACGACAAACATGCACTTTTAGTCATCATTCAAGGCATGGATGCTTCAGGAAAAGACAGCTTAGTAAAAAATGTTTTTTCGGGAGTTAACCCCCAAGGATGTCATGTTTATAGTTTTAAAAGTCCATCTTCGGAGGAGCTCGACCACGATTTTATTTGGAGGTGTTATAACAAATTGCCCCAGCGTGGTATCATCGGTATTTATAATCGTTCATATTATGAAGAAGTTTTAATTGCTCGAATACATCCCAACATTTTAGAAAAACAGAAATTACCAAATTTTCCTATTGCAAATAATGATAAACAGTTTTGGCAAAATCGATTTGATGCTATAAATTCGATGGAAAAGCATTTAATTGAAAGTGGAACACATATCGTTAAAATATTTTTACATATATCTAAAGACGAGCAGAAAGAGCGTTTTTTGCGACGAATAAATAAACACGAGAAGCATTGGAAAATTGCGGTTAGTGATATAAAAGAGCGTCAATATTGGGACGAATATATGAACTGTTATCAAGAAATGTTAAATCATACATCAACTGAAATTGCCCCATGGCATATAGTTCCTTCGGATAAAAAATGGTTTTCGAGAGTAGCTGTTTCCGAAATCATTATTAAAAAGCTAAAATCTTTAAAGCTAAGGTATCCAAAAGTTGATGATGCTGTTTTAAAAGAAATTTTGGAAGCGAAACGGATATTAGAAAGCGAATAAATCTTTTAAAAATAGAAAGATAATCTTGCGGATGTATTTGATTTAAAAACCGTTTTTAAATCAACTTTCATGAAAATCGGATTAATATCCATTCCAATAGCAAAATTTTCGGAAAGAAAATGATCGTAACCAATAAAAGGTCCAGCGAAATAATCAGAATTACCATTACTTTCGCTATTCATCAATGACTTTATAAAACCGCCCCTAATTCCTATATAAAGCAAACCTTGCGTATATTGCTTTATCATAGATGCACCCACACCAATATGAAAAAACGAATAATCATCAAACGAACCAGTAATTGGATTATCCTTTTTTTCAGATAAATAGCTAAATTCGGGTTCAATTTTTATTTTTTTATTGATAATAAATGGGATAGAAATAGTAGATTGAATTTGGTCGATTAAATAAAAATTTGTCAAACGGGCACTAAGTCCAATTTTAACCTGCGATAGCGAAGCTGGTTTATTATTTTCAACCATTTCATTTACGTCCTGAGCCTTAATTGGAAATACAAAAAGCAAAATTAACAAAACACCCAACCATAGTTTTAATTTCATAATTTTATTGTTTTGGTTAATAATAATCTTTTCTAGAGCCAAAATTAATTCCTAAATAAAACGAAAAAAACAGTCGCTGAGGATCATTAAATGCCATTATTTGAATAGGGTTTAAATATGCTTCCAAGCAAAAACCAGTTTCCAGACTTCTTAGTTTTCTATCTTGATTTCCAAATTCAAAATTTAATCCTAATTTTCCAAATACACCTGGGTGAGGTGTAATATTAAAAAAACCTTTAGCAAAAGGACCATTACCATAGATATTGTCTACATTATGTTTATCTGGATCATATCTTTCGGTGGTTAAATTTGTTTCATAAGTACCTGGAACAAAATTAATTATATATAAATACACGGGCGAAGACATTCCTAAGGATAAACCAGTAAAAGCTACATAACGCACTTCGGTTCCTCCCCAATATGGCTTTAAATTTAGCACATTTTGAACACCAATTCCTGCGTGAACTAAATTAAAACGATTAAGTTTGCCAAAAACATAATCTTTTGAATTCGTAAAAAAAGGATTTTTAGCCTTAATTTCCTTAGGATTTTTTTTTACGGCTAGATCAACTTCAAAAAGCACTTTTTTAAAAATACTCTTTTCTTTACCTTGACGATAAGTTAAGCCGTAGCCATTTGAATTTAAAACAATTCCCCATGAGGTTTCTTTACGCAAAATTTCTTTATTATACTCTTCACCCACTGCTTGTCCAAAAAGAAAAGATTGAGTGATGATAAAAGTAAGAAAAAAGAATATTATTTTTTGCATACTAAATTAATTTGAACAAATATAACAATTTGTGCTGTTATCTGTTCATAACAGCACAAATTATTAATTAAATTAAAAAATTAAGAATTCGCTTTCTTACTTGCTTCGGTTTTAGAGACATGACCATAGGCTGGACACCTTTCGTGTGGACGACAAGATGTTACAACGGTAGCTATAAATAAAACCAATAGACCTAATAATATTACTTTTTTCATAAAAATTGTACTTTATTTTTTTTTAGCCATTAATTTCCGAACAAATATAATCAATAATTCTTGTATTTTTACACTTTTTAAGATTTGATTAAGTAATAAATATCAACATCACGCTGTTAATAATGGAAATTAAAGCTATAAAACCCAAAATTGAACCTTCATGGTTAAGAGTATTAGAAGCAGAATTTAGTAAAGAATACTTTATTAATTTAAAGAATTTTTTAGTAACGGAAAAATCATATCAGGTAGTATACCCTAAGGGAAGCGACATTTTTAACGCTTTTGAACTAACCCCTTTTAACAATGTAAAAGTAGTAATTTTAGGACAAGATCCATATCATGGAGAAGGGCAAGCTCACGGGCTATGTTTCTCGGTTCCAAAAGGCATTGCAAAACCGCCATCTTTAATAAATATTTTTAAAGAGCTGAATAACGATATTGGAATTTCGATTCCTAAACACGGTAATCTCGAAAAATGGGCTCAACGAGGAGTTTTTCTTTTAAACGCAACGTTAACGGTTCGGAAACAAAGCCCTGGCTCACATCAAAACCAAGGTTGGGAAATTTTTACCGATGAAGTGATTAAATCAATTTCTGCTCATAAAAAAAATGTCGTTTTTTTGTTATGGGGAAAGTATGCTCAAAACAAGGCTTCTTTAATTGATTCATCAAAACATCTTATACTTCAAGCTGCTCACCCTTCGCCAATGTCAGTTTACAGAGGTTTTTTGGGATGTAAACATTTTTCAAAAACCAACGACTATCTTTTAAAAAATAATATTACAACTATCGATTGGGATACTTCAACCGATTAATTTGCGTTTTTTTATTCCAAATAACAACTTTAATGATTCAGATTAAACGCAGCTTTTTTATAACAACACTTATGTTGATTTTATTTGCAAAACTTTGTTTTGGTCAATACAAAGTTATTGTAAATACGGTTGAACATAACCAAAAAAGAAGTGAATTTATTATTATTTCCGACACAAATAAACTTATTGTATATCAACAAAATAAAATTGATGAACTTAAACAAAAAGGTTTAGAAAATGCATACAGTTTTATTGAATCAACAAAAAGCGATACACTAACAATATGGATAATTGAAGGCGAAAAATATCTTTTCAACATCGAGAATATCATCTATTTAGATTCGACTGCCCTACCGCTAAGTAAAAAAATGGAAAAATCGTTTCATGCATTGAGTTCTTATTACGAACTTTCAAAACTGATTGATAATAGCTTAAGTTACTACGAAAACTCAGGATATCCTTTTGCTTCGATTTCAATTGATAGTCTTTTTTATAACGAAAGTTTTAGAGGCAAACTAATTATTAAACAAAATCAAAAATATCTATTTGACAGCATTGTAATTAAGGGCGATGCTAAAATTTCAGAGTCGTTCGTTCGACAATTTTTCAATTTAAATCGTTCTTTTCCATATTCTGAAAAAAAATTAAAACAAATTTTAAAACTTTCTAAACAAATTTCTTTTTTAACAATTAATCAAGCTCCAGAGATTCTTTTTAACGAAAATGAATGCCGCACATATCTATTTATAAACAAACGTAAAAGCAATTCTTTTGATGGTATTATTGGATTTATACCTTCATCCAACGAATCAAAGGCCATACAATTAACCGGCGATTTAAAATTAAAATTGAATAATGTTTTTGCTCATGGAGAACAGCTAAATTTTGATTGGCGAGGCTATGAAGCAAATTCTCAAGACCTTGCATTAAAATCAGTTATTCCATTTTGGTTTTCTACTCCATTTGGAACAGAAATAAATTTTAAACTAAATAAAAAAGACAGTAGTTTTATAAATCTTCAATATCAATTAGGCATAAGTTACTATTTGTCGGGATTTGACAATTTAAAAGGCTTTTATGAATCTTCATCATCTAACACTTTTTCAAACAACTTGGCAGAAAACAATAAATTTAGATCTTCCAAAGCAAATAGTTACGGCATCGAAATAAACATTAATCGCCTTAATGATGTAACGTTAGCTACCCAAGGTTATATGATTAAAACAAGTGTTGCTGCAGGAACAATTCAGCATAATTCCACCCAAACTCAACGTGAAGAAAAATCGACTCGTTATATTTACCAACTAAATTTACCTTTTTATGTTCCATTATATAAACGATTTGTTTTAGCCACTTCATTGCAATCTATGCATATTAATTCTCCCAAAATATACGACAACGAAATGATTCGTTTTGGTGGATTAAAATCCCTCAGAGGTTTTAACGAAGATGAATTATTAGCTTCATTTTATGGCATATTCAATACAGAAGTTCGATTCATGCTCGAGAAGTACTCCTATTTTAGTATTTTTTGGAACGGAGCTTATTATAAAAAACAAGGCATTACTGAAACCGTCCACGACACTCCGTGGGGCATAGGAATTGGTTTAGCGTTTAATACACCCGCAGGAATTTTCACACTAAATTATGCCGTTGGGAAACAATTTAATAACTCGTTGGATTTACGTAATTCAAAAATTCATTTTGGAATTATAGGAAATTTTTGATTTATTTTAAGAACTAAATTTTAAATAATCGTCCTTGAAATGTTTGACGCTCTTGAAATCTCTTTTCAATTTTATTAACAACCTGATCGTATCTAATTATTCCCCAATTTGATGACGACAAGAAACGTGGTGGAACCTCACCAGCAAAGCGTTCAATAATAAATTGGGGATTTAACTTCTCTACAAAATTTATTATAAAATCAATGTATTCATCTAATGTCAACCTAACAAAATCGGTAGGATTTTTAAAAAACATTTTTTCTATTGTAGTATCTTTAATTAACTGAAGTTGATGAAATTTAATGGTGTTAATGGGTAATTTGTTTATTATTTGAATAGAGTTCATCCAATCATCCTTTGTTTCGCCTGGAAGTCCAAAAATAAAATGAGCACCTGTGTTAATATTGTAACTTTTAAGCAAATCAAACGCCTTAATGACTTCATTAAAATCATGTCCCCTGTTAATTTTTACTAAGGTTTTATCATAAACGCTTTCAACCCCTAGTTCAACCAATACATAATATTTTTGGGAAATTTCGCTTAATAGTTCACAAATTTCGATGGAAATACAATCGGGTCGTGTACCAATAATTAAACCTTTTACTTTTTCATGGTTTAACGCTTCAACGTATTTCCTTTTTAATGTATCAATGTCAGCATAAGTATTAGAATAAGGCTGAAAATAAACTAAATAAGCGATTGCTCTACGATATCTTTTTAAATGGAATTCAATACCTTCTGATATTTGATGAGTAATTGTTTTTTCAGGTTCACAATAAGAAGGGTTAAATGCATTGTTATTACAATAGATACAACCATCTATACCTTTTGAGCCATCACGGTTTGGGCAAGTAAAACCGGCATTTACAGTAACTTTTTGAACTCTTCCACCAAATAATTGATTAAAATAATTAGCGTATGAATTATAAAAAACATTTTTCATACGCAAAACTACAAATAAAAAAAGAAAAAAGGCTTATTTGATAAGCCTTTTTAGTAATGTGTGATTGGTTTTAGTATTTCTATTTGGATTATTCGACAATTATTTTTTTTACAAATTGTTTTTCATCGGCATTAATTTGAATAACATAAATTCCCTTATTAAAATTCTCTGTATTAATTAAATAAGTATTATTTATTCCAGCGTTATACAAGTTTGAAAAAACAACTTTTCCGGTTGTATTATAAATTTTCACTTCAACTTTACGATGATTAACATTACCAACATAAAGATTAAATGAACCATTTGAAGGATTTGGAAAAATTTCGACATTTGTTTGATTTACTTGTTCCGAAATTCCAACACCACTAGTAGGACAATTGTGAGTTTCGGTAATTAGATTTGATGAAGCAACTAAGCCTCTAAAAGCAATACCATCAGCGGCATTATTTTTAAGCTGATAGCTTAACCATGGAGCAAGAAAATTAATTACATATTGATTTTGTTCTTCACGAGTAATTGTAAACGTTTCGCAACTGCTTTCGCCTGATTCGCACGACATTAAACCTGAACCAGCTTGGGAAGCAAAGAAACAATGTCCCCCACCTTTAATTACAATATAATATTTACATTGAGAAGCACATGTGTCGTATAATTTTTTTTGATTATCAGCCGGAGCTGCAACACAATCAAATTCGGCAGCCATTGAAACAGCTGGTATAGTTGTAAATTTAGCATATTCACCTAACACATCAACAGCAGTGCCAATTGGCGGATTTGAAATGGCAGCACCGATGGTAAAAATAGTGCTTGCTTTTGTAGTTAATTTAGTGGCAATCCAAGCAGCTTTACCGCCCATAGAATGCCCCATCAAAGCAGCCTTGTTTGTAACTTTTCCAAATAAAAATGAAGAAGAAACCGTATTTGATGCAAGAATCGTATCTACTAAAAATGCTAAATCTTTACCAAATTCTAAATGACTAGGTGGAGGAAAAACTGAACCATTTTCGGTGGTTGGAAAAGCCATGATATAACCTTTAGTAGCAATCCCTTCCCACAAATAGGTATATAATGCTGGATTTCCCATTATAAAACCATGACCAAAAACAACCACAGGGAATGTACCCGAAGCAACTGGCACATCATCACCTGCTGTTGCAGCAGGATAGTACATGTGTGTTTCAATGGAACGATTACTACGTGCTGGATCTTTAAACGTAACTACTCTATGTCCTAACTGAAATTGCCCAAATGCAAATATTAGAAGCATCATAAGGGTTGTAAATAGGGAAATTTTTTTCATTTTAATTACAATTTTTGTTAATAAAACATTCGATTATTATCACTTTTCTTTTACAAATATACAATTGAAAAGCTAATCTTTAATTTAAAAGTCAAGCTCAATTAACAAAAGCTGCGATTTTGTTGTACGAATTCTTAAATTAATACACTGTAATAACTTTATATTATTGTTTGACAAGACATTACAAAAATTTAAAAACTACTTAATCCAAGCGTATACTTCTTCAACTTTTAGAGCAGGAATTTCGAGTTTTAGTTTTTTTCGCAATCCATTTAAATCGTTGAAAAGCTTGTTTACGTTGGCTTTTTGCAAGTCCGATATGGTTTGAATTCCGGCTTTGCGAATAACAGACACCCATTCGACAGAAACTCCATATTGAATAAACTCTTCATCGGATGTGGTTGCAACTTTCTTTTCGGGTCGCATTTGAGGGAAGAAAAGCACATCTTGAATTGAGTGAGAATTGGTCATAATCATTGCCAAACGGTCGATTCCAATTCCTAATCCTGCTGTTGGAGGCATTCCATATTCAATGGCTCTCAAAAAATCTTCATCCAAAACCATTGATTCTTCATCGCCACGCTGACCTAAAACTAATTGACTTTCAAAACGCTCACGCTGATCGATAGGATCGTTTAATTCAGAATATGCGTTACAAATTTCCTTACCATTACAAACAGCTTCAAAACGTTCCACCAATCCTTCTTTGGAACGATGTTTCTTAGCCAATGGCGACATCTCAACAGGATAGTCGTAAATAAATGTAGGTTGTATCAATTTTGATTCACAAGTTTCACCGAAAATTTCATCTATCAACTTACCTTTTCCCATAGTATCATTGATTTCAATATTGAATTTTGTAGCCGTTTCGCGTAATTGAGCTTCGTCCATTTTCGAAATATCAATTCCAGTGTAATGCTCTATTGCCTCAAACATTGTAAAACGTTTCCATGGACGTTTAAAATCTATAATATGCTCCCCAACTTGCACTTGCGTTGATCCATTTAAAGCAATAGCTACACGTTCTACCATCTCTTCCACACATTCCATCATCCAAAAATAATCTTTGTAAGCAACATAAAGTTCCATTTGCGTAAACTCAGGGTTATGAAAACGATCCATTCCCTCGTTACGAAAATCCTTCGAAAATTCATAAACTCCATCAAAACCACCAACAATTAATCGTTTCAAATACAATTCGTTAGCTATCCTTAAATAAAGTGTCATATCAAGGGTATTGTGGTGCGTTTTAAACGGACGAGCAGCAGCACCTCCATATAAAGGCTGTAAAATTGGAGTTTCCACTTCAAGATATCCTTTTTCGTTTAAAAAATCTCGCATGGTGTTTACCAAACGAGTGCGTTTTACAAATGTTTCCTTTACTTGAGGATTAACTATTAAATCCAAATAACGCATTCTATATCTTTGTTCTGGGTCGGTAAAAGCATCCCATACCTTATCCTCTTTTTCTCTAACTATTGGAAGCGGTTTTAACGATTTACTCAAAACCGTAAATGATTTTGCATGAATAGTTATTTCGCCCATTTGAGTTATAAAAACAAAACCACTAACACCAATAATATCTCCTAAATCGAGCATTTTTTTAAACACCACATTGTATAATGATTTATCCTCACCCTCGCACAAATCATCACGTTTAAAATAAATTTGAATTCTGCCCACCGAATCTTGTAGTTCAACAAAACTTGCTGCTCCCATTATTCTACGATTTACTATACGACCGGCAATTCGGATGTTTTGAAATAATTCTTGATCTTCTTTAAAACGTTCAATGATTTCTTGAGTGGTGACATTAACATCAAATGATTGGGCTGGATAAGGATTAATGCCCATTTTTTCCATTTCTTTCAATGATTCGCGACGGATGATTTCCTGTTCGTTAAGTTCAATGCTCATAAGTAAATTGTATTATTAGATTGTAATTTTTCGACAAAGATAATTTCATTTTTTTAATTACCACATTTTTTTTGATTTCCTCCTGCTATATAAGTGATTCGAGAGAGATAACATAGCACTGCTAAATAATTGATAATTTCTGAGTAAAATTTAACACTAAAACATTGTGTAACTTTCGCACTGCCAAAAGACTCAAAGTCCACCAAGGCGGATAAATTTATCAGCCGTGGCTGGACACTGAGATTCACTAAGTTTTTTTTAAACACATAGGCACATAGAATTCCTGTAATAAACGCAATTGTGTTTATGTAAATCTATGTTTCGTTGTGGTAATTTTTTTTTAAAAACACATAGGTACATAGAAATTCCTGTAAAAGAATACTATTGTGTCTATGTAAATCTATGTTTCTATGTGGTGATTTTTTTTTTAACACATAGGCACATAGGAAGATTCAATGTTAATCATGAAGGCACATAGAATTCCTGTAAAAAAACACTATTGTGTCTATGTAAATCTATGTTCTATGCGGTAAATTGTTCATTTAAAACACCTACAATGACATTAAATCTTACCAACAATAGCGAAGTAACCACGCCAACAATGGCAAATTGAGTTAAATTTGCAAAAAAAAATCATGTTTATAATCTATAAAAACAAAGGAATTTTAATTCCGTTATATTTGATTGTTTGTTTTATAAGTATTGCTATTTTAACTAAAACATTAAGTGATTATTTCAACATTCAAATCAACAACAATAATGATTTTTGGTTTATTGCCGGCTTTGCTTTTTTGTGTTCGGGCTTATGGACAAAACTAACTTGTGAAGATTTTGTAGAAGTTGATGGGGTGAAACATAAAGTGGATATTGACAATAGTTTCTTTTTCATCAAAATGAAAATTTGGGCTTTAATATTGTCAGTATTTGGTTTTTTAATGTTGATTTATGTGATTATTTAAATGTTTTAATATCAAAAATCGTTAAATATTTCGATACAAAACTAATAAAATCATTCAAAAATTCTTTAATTTTTGAAAAACATTCCTAAACTATGAGATTTTACGCTATTAATTTTTTATGTCTATTAATAATGAGTTCATTAATCATTTCATGCAAAGACAATCGACAAAAACGGGATGAAATGGTAAAAGATAAAATTGAGTCATTTCACCAAAATCAAACCGAATGGGATAGCTTAGCCCAGAAAATACTTAGAGATGATTTTGTAATTTCACATTCTGGAAAAAATATTAAACCTGAGGAATTAAATAAACCAATTTCTGATGAATTACAACGAAAGGGAATTGTAAGTTTTTCAATATCAAATAATGAATTTTGTTCTGAAGTTGAATTTGTAACTAACTGGACTTCATATCCAATTGGCACTCTTTACTTAAATTGGACTCCATGCGATAGTATACAAACTAAAAAAGGATACTATAACGATAATACAAATTTTATTGAGGTTTGGGGAATTGGAAATTCTTGGTTAATATGGGTGGACAGTGATTTTATATAAAAATTGGATTCAATGATGCAATAATACAAAATGCAGAAATAAATACATTACTCTCCTATTTTAAACTAAAAATGATTATTGATTATCAAAAGCAAATTGAGTTAAATTTGCAAAAGAAATTAAAAACGTGTTTCATGAGAGCCTTATTATTTTTTTTCATCTTTTCTACATTAACTGTTTCAGCTCAATACCCGTTTGAGAAATTTAATGCCCCAAAAACCGAGAAATATGTCTTTAAACAAGAGTTTAATGGTCATTACGAAATGGAAATACCTAACTTTTATTCCAATAGGGATAATTTTGAACTTCGATTTTCATATAAAAACGACGAGGATAGCACTACCATTAAAATACTCAGAAACAATAACATCATTAAATCTTTCGATGGAAGTCTCTTGATTCATTTACTCGACACCATTTATGTTGCTGACTATAACGGAGATGGGCTTAAGGATATTAAGTTAATCATTTCAACCGGTGGTTGCGGAATAGCATCATTGAATAAGAATGTCATTTATTTATTTCAGAAACCAAATAATGATTTTACCTTAATTTCATTTGACGACATGATAAATGAAGTTCGTTCGGAAAGAGATTTTAATAAGGATGGAAATTATGAAATCATTACCATGAATTTGGAATCATACAAAAATCATAACTACTGGACATTCAATGTTTTTAATTTCAAAAATGATACATTGGTTAATGTAAATTCAAAATATAATTACCCGATAATGATACAATTTTTGAATGGAGAAAACTATTCCATCACAAAAAATCTAAGTTCCCAACAAATGAAGAAATTTGAACGCAAACTTCCTGAAAATTTTATGAAAAATTAAAAACACAAATGTGTTCATTCCAGTTGGTGTTTTCAACAACTGGGCAATTTTTTTCAACAATTTCGACTTAGATTGGTGATAACAACATGGGAAAAGGCAAACAGCAACAACAGAGTCCCTTTCAGGAGACTCTGCTGAGGATATTTGAACGCAAACTTCCTGAAAATTTTATGAAAAATTAAAAACACAAATGTGTT
>CAZFPO010000017.1:31865-41006 GCA_964521105.1 uncultured Lentimicrobiaceae bacterium
TTTCGACTTAGATTGGTGATAACAACATGGGAAAAGGCAAACAGCAACAACAGAGACCCTTTCAGGAGACTCTGCTGAGGATATTTAAACGGAAACTTCCTGATAATTTTAAGAAAATGTTAGAAATAATCAATAAAAAACAATAAGGTCTTCTTTTTAAATAGAATTATGCGAAAATTAATCTAAATGTTGCGTTTTTTTTCAATTCAAAGTTATTGAGTTTGATTTTTTTATTTTTTATTCATTTCGGTTTTCACTTTCTCTCCAATTTTAAAATCATCAAGAGTATAGCCAATGCTACTATTACTGTCAACTTGAACTAATTTAATAATTTGATTTTCATTTTCTCCAAAAAAACTTATTCCAATTCTTAGATTGTCATTTTTTCCTTTATTCAATTTAATTTTATATCTATATCCCCAATCTAAATCCACAAAATCTCTTTTTTCTTTTGTAATTTTCAAAATTGTGGCTTCAACAGGCTTTAACAAAAACAAATATTTCCATTGTATTGGAATTAATTTCAAATTAAATTTCGAATGAGCTAATTTTGGAATTGAACCAAGTTGAAGAGTCATGTAATTATTATGATAAATTTGATCATATCCCATATTGAAATCCTCTGCAAATTTAAACCAATCATTCGTTTCTGAAGCAATGCTATCAACATCTAAATCAGAATCTATACAAACAGGGTGAGATATAAATTCATGATCTTTTTGTGAGGATAAAAGAAAAATGGTATTTCCCCAAAAAACAAAATCATATTCAGTTTTGATTTTTAAGCTATCTGCACCGTATTTTAAAATAAATCTTTTCCAGTTAGAGTGACTACAACTTGGCAGTTCGGAATAAAACATGGAATCAGGGTTAAGTAATAATTTATGATTTTGAATGGTGAAATTGCCCAAAACGGATTCAGAAAATCCTCCACCTGTACATCCAACAAGGTGACAACGATATTTAAATTTTTTTTCGCCATACAAATGTAGGCTCATGCCATAATTAAACCCTTCATACTTGAACTTAATGGTATCGTTTAATGCTTTATCGAAAAAACTCATGTTCTTAGTGCACTTATTTTCACATGAATAGATGAAAAGAATAACAATTATTAATGGAATTAATTTCAACATCTTCCTACCCATTAAATTTATAAATCCAGACTATCTCAAATGAGAAATTGAGAATTTCAACAAAAAATCAACTATTATTATATGACACTTGGAAAAAAAAATCATTCTTTAGGTTTAAATTTTAGTGTAACTTTATTGATAATAATCAATTTACAAAGTTAAAAATATATTGAAAACTTTATCATCTTATGGTAAAATTTATACTTGTATCAAATCACATAACATTCACCTTGCATTAAATCCATTTTAAATAAGCATAGATAATTTGATTATTTTTGTAATCTAAAATTAAATTTTCAAAATCTTATTTCCACTAAAAATCTAATTCCCATGAAAAAAAATCTCACCCACGCTAGTGCTCTATTCATTTTTGTTGTTACATTATTTGCAACTTTCAACGTTTCGTCTCAAACCGAAGCCGATCGTAATCCACTGGGATACGCCGTATTAAAAGGCGATGTGGCTGCAGTTCAAAGTTTGCTTAAAAAAGGAGTCGATCCAAACAAAACACACGATAAAGAGACTCCTTTGGTTCTTTCGCTGAAATTAGAAAGTCCCGAAATTTTAAATCTATTATTAAATGCAAAAGGTATAAAAATCGATGCAATGAGTACCTTTATATGGACTGGCAACGGTTCAAAGTACACTTCTACGGCATTAATCACAGCAGTTCGATACGAGAGAATTGATTTGGTTAGAATTTTACTTGATAAAGGTGCTAACACCGAATTATTCGACAAAAATGTAACTCAACAAGGCGATGTTACGTCTACATTAACCGCTTTGATGAATGCCATCCTTTTAAACAACGACAAAGGTGTTGAAATGGCAAAAATGATTATAGAAAAATCAAAAAACATCGATATAAAATCACCCACCGACAAAGAAGGATTAACAGCTTTAGTTTTGGCAGCTCACTACCCACGATATAATGAGGTTTCAAAACTGATGATTAAAAAAGGTGCAAAACTTGAATTGCCAAATGCCGTTCAACCTTATTATACCGCTGTAGGACAAGCAATTCTTGGCAGCAATCCGGATATGGTAAAATATTTATTGGATTTAGGAGCCAAAATTGATAACAAAACTGATAAAGCCTATTTTCACCTAGCTATGGCTCTGGGTATCGAAAACATAAAAACCATCGAAATACTGCTAGATTATGGTATTGATCCAAATACTCGTTTTGCGTCCAGTAAATATCCAGTAATCAATAACTGTGTGAAATGTAAAAATCCGGAAGTACTCGAATTAATGATAGCCCGTGGTGCCGACGTAAATGCAAAAGACGGCATTGGACAAAGTGTTTTGAAATACGCGAATGGCGGTAAAAAAGTGAAGAAAAATATCGCTATTTTGAAAAAACATGGTGCTGTTGAGTAAATACCTAAAAAATATTTTTATATCTTTGCAATTATCGTAAATAAATTATTGCCATATTTCAAACCTTAATAAATAAAAATCACTTACATGAATCTCAAATTAATCTTCATTTTATTTTCATTTGGCTTAGTTATTACTTCGTGCAATTCGGGTGTTAAAACTGAAGAAAACAAAACCGTTGAAGTTAAAACCGTTGATACTACTTCTAAAATCGACTATTTTTTGGTTGCAGAAAACGTTTTAAAAACAGTCAAAGAAAAGAATTTCGAAGCTTTTGTCGAATTTATTCACCCAACGGAAGGTGTTCGATTTTCAGTTTCGGCTGTTATCGAAGTAAAAACAGATAAATTGCTCAATAAAGACCAAATTCTAGATTTAAACAAATCGAAAAAGAAAACCAAATGGGGAATTCATGAAGCTATTGGTGAAGCTATTAATTTAAATATAAATGACTATTTTAGTCAGTATTTTTATGATGTTGATTATTTAAAATTAGCTAAAAAGCAACTGAATAAAACCACCCCCAACCCTTCTTCGCCAAGCAACATTAAAGAAATTTATCCAAACTCAAATTTCGTAGAATTTTATTATGCCGGCGATGGCGACAAAAACAGTGGTTTGGATTGGAAAAATCTTACTTTAATTTTCAAAAATGAAGGAGAAAAAGTATATTTGATTGGTGTTGTTCATTCCGAATGGGCACCTTGATATTTTTAAAAATCTTAATTTCAAAATAAATTTATCTTAGAAATAATTATCATGAAAAAAATAAAACTTATCCTCACCACAATTGGTATTATGACTATAGCAATTTCATGCACTACGGAATCAAAAAAAACGGAAGTGTTGCTTGAAACCGAAATCACAGTGAATCCGTATGAATTTGAAAAGCAAGCCACCCTTTCGGGAACCGTTCAACTTATCCCCAACACATCCGAAACCGAAATGAAATCATATATTCTGGTACTTGAAAAACCAATTAATATTGCATCTAAAAGTTCCGAATACAAGAATCAGGAGGAAGTGCAGGAAATCTTAATAAGTTTTTTAGATGAAAAAATAAATCCAGATAAATATTTGGATAAAAAAATCACGATTTCGGGAACATTAACAGCGACACAAACCATTCACGATAAGCGTCCTGTAGGAATTTTTGATGCAATATTACAATAACTAAATTTTAAATATGAAAAAAATATTTTTTGCAATTTTTGCGGCTATTTTCATAGTTTCTTGCAATTCAAAGGACAACAAACAGACTTCAGAATCAAGTGATTCGGACAAAAAAGTGGATGAAAACAGAGTTGTAAACTTAAATATTGAGGATAAAAAAACCTTGAATACTTTTTTTAGTAATTTTTCTGAAACAGATTTAAAATCATTTACTTTGGACAAAGGACCTAGTAACGAGGAGCTGATTCGTTTCGGAGTGATGCACAATTACATTAATAAGTTCAGTAAATTTGAGAAATTGGATGAATATAATGTAAAAATTAAAAAAGAATTGGTGGATGAAACCTCCAAAAAATATTTTGGCAAAACAATTTTGAATCACAAAGCGATAGATGGAATCAAATTTAGCAAAGGATTTTATTCCATTCCGCTAGCTGATGGTGAGGCATATACATTTTCTCAAATCGATCAACTTTTTGACATTGGCGAACAAAAATACAGAGCCGAAGTGACTGTTTACACAGCAAGTTCTGGTTGGACTGGTGATTCACATGCTGATCCAGCTACGTACGGCAAAGAGTTAGATGGACCCAAAGTAGCTTATAAAGTAAAAGCCGTGATTTTGAAAAATGAAATAGGAAAATATACGTTATTGGAGTATGTGAGGGAGTAAATATTGCTTAAAATCGTTTTATAAATCATAGTAAAATATTTTTCTATTACATCTATTTTTAATGCAAAAAAAACTTCAAAATATTTTTTTTCAATAATTGACATTGGTTCGTGTTTAAAATTATTGCATGTTTTTTATACTATTAATGACATTTTTTAATTCTCTTTTTTTGTATTTATAGATATCAGAACATCCAAACATCGAATTGGGATAATTTATACACATCCAATATTGATTTGATTCAATCAAAAATGAAATTAGCCCTGAAATGCCATGTTTTTTTTTTAAAATGAATAATGCAAAATCCTTTTTAGGAGTTTTGCTAATTGATATTCTTAAGAGGTAATTACTGTTTCTAAAATCAGAAATTCGTATTGGAATAACAAAAAATGTTTGCTGATTCATCAAAATAAAAAAAATGCATGAATCAATGTTTTTATATTTATATAAATTCTGTGAAATATCATTTTCAAATAAAGTCAAGTTTTTGCTAATTTCAAAATTATAACTCCCTTTTTTATTAATAAATTCTATTGCACATGTATCTTTTATGTAATATAAGTCATGAATAAATGTGGCTTCCTTAAAAGCATTTTCAAATTGAACTTCAATATTTACTTGACTGTATAAATTACAAAAAATCATTTCTATGAAAAATACACATATAATAATCCTACTCATTTTTTTTATTTTTTGCATTTTTGATTAAATCATTTGTATTGCGTTAATAAATAAGTTGATGTAGTTGTTTTATTTTTTAATATTCTCCATATTACTCGATCATCAATTTGTAAAAATACTAAAATTTATCTTCATTTATCCTATTGATTTTTAAAATAATTTCTTCCACGCCCTTTAGCCGGGCAGGCTCATACTTTTTTTCATTGCCAAAAAAAGTATGCAAAAAAAAGCTAGGCAAAACTAATGCTTCCACCCGCCCTGATAAAACAAAAGAAATTCAGAAAAAGTAGTCAAACAAAAAACGCCAACGCTATTCCCTTTATTAGGTTTTTTGTTTGAAACGCAAGCGCCTTTTCCGAATTTCTAATTGTTTTATCATTCACGCCATCGTCCGACCGCACGTTTTGCCATTGCCACCGCACGATTTTAGCAATTTTAGAATTTTTAGATTTCAAAGGAATCCTCTCTTTGTTCGGATGCATCTGTTTGATTACGCTATCGCGGTTGCTTCGCTTAGGCGAACCCTAAACCCGAAACCCAAAACAATAAACTCTAAACTCTTAATTCTTAACTCTCTCAGTGAGCTAGTGTCCCAAACACTCCGAATTTTAGTATTTTTTTAACAATTTTGTAAGGAATCGGATTGAAGTGTTTTTTTTGGGTTGATGGTGTTTTTTTGAAGTGCGTTTTTTTAAGGTTTGTTGAGGAACTTAAAGTAAATTGCTATAAGGTTAGCGGATTACATCGTTTAATGTTGCATTTTTTTTATTTGGTTCTTAATTTTCATGTTATTATTTAAATTCATTGTTCAATTTTTTAATATAAAGCACTTACTTTTTCACGATTTTTCCTTTTAAAAACTTCAAAAAATATTGTTCAAAAAGTTGTTTTTCCACTTCTGAAATTCGTTGCATTTTTTTTATTTTTGTAATTATTTTCTGACGAACAGGTTTAGGTTTAGCTGGTATAATATATCTTTGTTCGCATAACTCAAAATCTGCACTAAATATTATTATTTCAATCTTATTCAATTTATTTTTGATTATTATATCGAATTGAATATTCTCTTTTTCAGCATAGTTCATAGAACTATACATAAAGTACAACCCAAATTTCATAAATGATGTATCTATGTGTGTTCTCGACTTTTCGAGACTTTCTGTTGGAAAAACAGTATCGTTTACACAACACACATCCGAGTACCTAAGATATGATGTGGCTATTAAATCAACTTTATCTTTACCAATCAAGTATTCTTCAACAAATAAATAACTACTTTCTCTTTTTTTTATTCTTTCATTATTTACAACAAAATCAAAATTCTTTAAATACCATTCAGAGGTGTATGTACAATTTATATAAGTATTAGGACTTTCCCGAATAAAAATATAATAGTCTTTCCCAAAGTTGATTTTTTTAATATTTACAGCATCCTTATTGAGCGTATTGCAAGATAAAAAGACACTTGTAATAAATATAGCAGTCAGCCATTTATAATCCTTTAATCTGCTCGATTGATTTTGATTCATATGTCTCATTTTCTATTGGTGTGGTCCATTTTAAAATATCATTCACATTTGATGGACTAATAGGTTGTACTCCTCTAGTTATATTTCCAGATGGATCTTTTTGTTCATAAGAAAAAATACCTCCAAACAAATCATGTTCTGCAGGCGTAATAATTTTAACAGGGTTTTTTCTAAGGAAATCATGCATTTTTTCATGCCCAATTGAGTGTGAATGATTTGATGCTATCGGACTTACTCTAATTAAAAAATCTTGTATATCATATGACCCTTGTGCTGTTAATTCTTTTGGTGTATAATCTTTTATCAATACTACACCTCGATATCGGTCATCACCTAAAAAATTAGAAGGATCATTTTTTAATGATTGCACTTTTTTATTAACATTATCCATATAGGTTAACTTATTATCCCCGATATCAAATGAAAAAATATTAAACTTAAAATTAACTGGCAAATTATTATTATCTTTATAAACTTCAGAATTATATTCATAGTTAAAATCCTGTTTAATAGAATTTAATTCAACTGATGAATAACTTATACCACTATTTGAAATACCAACATAAACATCTGATTCAACTATTCTTTTTATTGCGTGTTCGACTCCATTTATTTTAAGAAATACTATGTAATCCACACCCTCTAGTCCATCCAAATCAATTGCAGATATTGGAGTATTACTTGCAAACTGATAAGTTGACAATTCCGGATACTTTTGTCCATAAACTATTAATGGATCAGCACTTAAAAACCTTCCAAGTCGAGTGTCATAAATTCTCATCCCATAATCCTGCTGGCTACCACCGCCTTTAACCTCATTATCATTCTCCTTACCATTAAAGCCAAACCTGTATTTTTCACTATAAAACGTTCTTTCATCCATTGGCGAACCAAACGGATAATGAAAATTATATTTTAAAAAATTGATCAAACAGATTGTTTTTTTTTGTAAAAATACAAATTTCTTCGATACTTTTGTCTTGACATAAAAAGTATCCAAAAAATCAAGAAAAAACGATGCTATTCTCCCCTCAAACCCTTGTTGGTGTTGTCACCAATATGGCATAGCTAATAAATTGATAATCACATATAGTCCCTCAATTTAATCATGTTATTTTTCTAGCGAGAAAAGAAAGCGAATTGTTATTCTGCCCTATGAGTCTTAGGAGTGATTTCCCAAGACTCATAGATTTCAATTTCTAACATTTAACTCTCGACCGCTTCGAAAAACGATTATCCAAATCATTCGTTGTGAGGAACTTGAAATTCACTAGTAATTTACTACTACATTTATTAAGATTACTTTTGATTATTTAATTTTATCATATTCTTTCTAGCTTCAACTAATACAAATTCTGGTACTAGTTCATTTGAGAAATAATTAAATAAATTTACATAAAGATTATCATTTCGTTTAAACCATTTGCCTTCAAAATAAAAATCTCCATATCTTTCAAAATACAATTCAATGATTTTTGCACCAAAATACAATTTAACATATGAATTTATAAAAATATTTTCCTTATATTCTTTTATCACAGCACATTGTGATCCTATAAAAGCAATAAAGCCTTCATAGTCATAGAACTCTTCAAAAGTAAAATAGTCTGCATTTTTAATTAAAAAGAAAAACTCACTTCGTTCACTTATGTTTTCAATAGTTGTTATTGTAACATACTTTGTGTCCCATTTAACAAAACTGATCTCTACTTTTGAAATTTCTTGACTTTTTAGGTGTATGGTTAAAATTATAAAAATTAGTTGCAACCATAATTTCATACTTACTTTCATAACTGTGTATTTTTTATTTTATGTTTGATTATTCCTACCGCACGTTTTGCAATTGTCATTAAACGATTTTAGATTTTTTAGATTTCAAATGAATCCTCTCTTTGTTCGGATGCATCTGTTTGATTACGCTATCGCGCTTGCTTCGCTTAGGCGAACCCGAAACACAAAACATTAAACTCGAAACTCGAAAAAACTCAAAACTTTTAATTCTAAACTCTTCCGCTATTACGCCATACATAACAAAGGATTAAAATGTTTTTAGGATTTTTGTCGAGTTTTTTGAAGAACAAATTTGAGACGAAATTACGAATTATTCAAGGACTTACTACAGAATTTAAGATATACTTAATATTCAAGCTTTATCAATCGCCTCGATTTAACACGAACTCCATTACGTGAAGCCGGTGCCCATTCTCCCATATTCTTAAACACATTTATTACAATATCTTCACATTCTTTAGAAATATTAAAACGTTTTAATGAAACAGACTCAACACGACCATTTTCTGAAATATATAAAGCAACATAACCAAATTGAATTTCAACATTATTACTATCCTTGCAGGAGAACAATACTGGAAATACATTACTTCTAATATATTCATTCAAACTAAAACTACTATCTCCGTAGCTAGATTCAATAAGTAATGAATCGTTTTCAATAGGCGACATTGTTATATTCATCCCCTGCGACTTTAAAACAAAAGAGATTAAACAAAATAAATCATTGTTGTCCGATAAAAAAAATCAAAGAGAAGGAAGCATAAAACTTCCT
>CAZFPO010000018.1:0-18220 GCA_964521105.1 uncultured Lentimicrobiaceae bacterium
TAGCGAACCGTGCAACACGGTGTAATTTTAAAAAAAGAGTTTCACTATGTTTCACAGAGTACACACAGAGTTCCACATTGTTTTCTTTGTTTTTAAGAGTGAAAGACATTGTAAAGAAATCCAATATAGTGAGTTGGCTAGCTCTTTCATGTGGAGAGTGTTGCGTAGCAAAACACATTGTAATTTTTTCATGCCACGAAGTCTCTAAGGCACTAAGGTTCACAAAAAAATCCTTGTGTTTCTTTGTGTCTTCGTGCCTTAGTGGCGAATTTATATCAAACAATAGTTCCACTGTGCAACACTGTGATTTCGCGATAGCGAACCGTGCAACACGGTGTAATTTAAATCAAAAAGTTACACTATGTTTCACAGAGTACACACAGAGTTCCACTGTGTTTTCTTTGTTTTCCACTGTGCAACACTGTGTAATTTAAAAAATATATTTTAAACAACAAAAATCTATAAAAATGAAAAGATTAATGTTTATGATTGGAGTGCTGCTTTTTGTTCAATGCTCTCAAACATTTGGGCAGCTAACACTCGAATCTTGTTACGAAAAAGCACTTAAGAACTATCCTTTGGTTCAGCAATATGCTTTAATTGAGCAGTCGGAAATGTACACCCTGAAAAATGCCAACAAAGGCTACTTGCCTCAAGTTTCCATTTCTGCAAAAGCGACGTATCAATCGGATGTAACCGAAATTCCGATTCATATTCCAGGTATTAATTTCGAGGGAATGTCGAAAGAACAATACCAAGTGGTTTGCGAAGTGAGTCAAACACTTTGGGACGGAGGTATGATAAGTTCACAAAAAAAACTCACCAAAACATCATCTGCTGTTGATTACCAAAAGATTGCAGTTGATATGTACACAATAAAAGAACGGGTTAACCAGTTGTTTTTCGGCATTATTCTTCTCGAGGAACAGCTTCGTTTATCAGAGATTTTAGACAAGGAACTCGAAAACAATTTCAACAGAGTAATGGCTCTGCAAAACAATGGTGTTGCTCAAAAATCAGATGTGGATGCCATTCGTGTCGAACAATTAAAAAACAAGCAAAAACAAACCGAATTAAAATCCACTATTACCTCATATCGAGTTATGCTTTCAGCTTTCATTGGTGAATCTATTTCGGATGCAATCCGCTTGATTAAGCCCTCTTTTGAATTAATTAATTCCGAAACGCCCACGATTAAACGTCCTGAATTATTCCTTTTTACAGCTCAAAACGACTTTTTCGAAAGTCAAAAAAAGTCAATTTATGCCTCATCGTTGCCTAAAGTTGGATTGTTTTTTCAGGGAGGATATGGAAAACCCGGTTTAAACATGTTAAATAACGAGGCTTCTCCATTTTACATTGGAGGTGTGAAGTTTTCGTGGAGTTTTGGAAACTTTTATACGCAAGGCTCGAATTTATCGAAAATTGAGATTAATAAAAAAGGAGTAAGTATTCAAAAAGAGACCTTCCTTTTTAATTTAAATCTAAAAATAGCACAACAAAACAATGAAATTCAGAAAATTCAAGACTTAATAAAAACCGATAGTCAAATTATTGAACTCCGTTCAGGCATTAAAAAATCAGCCGAAATAAAGGTCGAAAATGGGACAATGTCGGTTTCGGATTTAATACGAGAAATTAATGCCGAAAATTTAGCACTACAAGAAAAAACCTTGCACGAAATCCAGCTATTAATTTCAATTTATAATCTCAAAAACACAAGCAATAATTAATATTAAAAACAATATGAAGACAAAAAATTATCTATCAATTTGTGCAATTTTTCTTTTACTAACATCCTGTGGAATTAAAAACAGCGAGTACGATGCTTCGGGCACATTTGAAGCGACAGAAGTAATTGTATCCGCCGAAGCGAACGGGAAAATCATGGAATTTAATATTCGTGAAGGTGATGTTTTAAAAGCCGATCAAGAAGTTGGGTACATTGACAGTGTTCAGCTCTATTTGAAAAAATTACAGATTAAGTCGGGCATGAATACGGTGGAAAGTCGCCGACCGGATATTCGAATTCAAATTGCAGCCACCCAACAACAAATTGAGACCGCAAAGACCGAGAAAAAACGAATCGAAAATTTATTAAAAGCAAATGCTGCAAACCAAAAACAGTTAGACGATATCAATGCACAAATAGCTGTTTTGGAAAAACAATTGGAAGCTCAAAAATCTTCCTTGGAAATAACAAACAAAAGTATTGGAAGCGAAAGTTCGGGGTTTGAAATTCAGCTAGCACAAATTGATGACCAATTACAAAAATGCCACATTAAAAGTCCAATTGATGGAACTGTGTTGGTAAAATATTCGGAAAATGGCGAGCTTGCCATGCAGGGAAAAGTTTTGTTTAAGGTGGCTGATACGCAAAATATGTTTTTACGGGCTTACATAACTTCTTCGCAGCTAACTAAGTTGAAAATTGGTCAAAAAGTAAAGGTTTTTTCCGATTTTGGCGAAGGGGAAAATCGCCAATACGAAGGGGTAATAACTTGGATTTCGAGCAAATCGGAATTTACACCCAAAACCATTCAAACGCAGGACGAAAGAGCTAATTTAGTGTATGCGGTAAAAATTGCAGTAAAAAATGATGGTTTTTTAAAAATTGGAATGTACGGAAGCATAAAACTATAATGAAATCAATATCAGTAGAAAAAATAAGTCGAAGTTATGGCAAAGTGAGAGCTTTGGAAAGTGTAAGTTTTGATGTTGAAAACGGAGAAATTTTTGGCATTATTGGACCTGATGGAGCTGGGAAAACGACACTCTTCCGTATACTTACAACCCTTTTGCTTTCCGATTCTGGCACGGCCAGTGTAGATGGTTTTGATGTTGTAAAAGAGTATAAAGAAATTAGGAAAAGAGTAGGTTATATGCCTGGTAGGTTTTCGCTATATCAAGATTTGTCGGTAGAAGAAAATCTGACAATTTTTGCTAGTGTTTTCAATACGAGTATTCAGGAAAATTATCAGTTAATAAAAGATATTTACCAACAAATTGAGCCTTTTAAAAAACGTCGTGCCGGAGCATTATCGGGTGGAATGAAACAAAAACTAGCCTTATGTTGTGCATTAATTCACAAACCCAGTGTTTTGTTTTTAGATGAACCCACAACCGGAGTTGACCCAGTTTCGAGAAAAGAGTTTTGGAATATGCTCAAAAAACTTAAAGAACAGGGAATCACAATATTAGTTTCGACACCTTACATGGATGAAGCAAGTTTGTGTGATAGAATTGCTTTAATTCAAAATGGAACGTTTTTAAGCATCGACACACCTCAAAATATTGTGAATCGATTTTCCAAAACACTTTGGGGAATTCACAGCAACAATATGTCCAAACTGCTAACGGATTTGCGAAATCATCCCGATGTTGGAAGTTGCTTTGCTTTTGGCGATTTTCATCATGCTACCATAACCAATGATAAGTTGAAGATGGAGGAGTTAACGGATTATTTGTTCCATCTAAATCATACCGAAATTCAAATTTCTGAAATTCAAGCTAGTATTGAAGATTGTTTTATGGAATTAAACAACAAAAAGGATTAAACGATGAATTTATGATTACAAAAGATAAAGAAACGGTAATTATTGCGAACGATTTAACCAAATCCTTTGGTTCTTTTACTGCCGTTAGCCATATCAGTTTCGAGGTGAAAAAAGGTGAAATATTTGGTTTTTTGGGAGCAAATGGAGCCGGCAAAACAACGGCAATGCGAATGTTGTGCGGGTTAAGTAAACCCACTTCGGGAAAAGGCTTGGTGGCTGGTTTTGATATCGAAAAGCAATCCGAACAAGTGAAAAAAAGCATTGGTTATATGAGCCAAAAATTTTCCTTGTCGGAAGATTTAAAAGTTTGGGAAAACATTCGACTTTATGCTGGAATTTATGGAGTTCCCGAAAAAGAAATTGCACCTCAAACCGATGCTCTTTTGCAACGATTGGGATTTGAGAACGAAAAAAACACCTTTGTTAAATCATTGCCATTGGGTTGGAAGCAAAAACTTGCTTTTTCCGTTTCTATTTTTCACAATCCAAAAATTGTTTTTTTAGATGAACCAACGGGGGGCGTTGATCCAGCTACTAGGCGACAGTTTTGGGAACTCATATATCAGGCTTCCGACCGTGGAATTACTGTTTTTGTAACCACCCACTACATGGACGAAGCCGAATATTGCAACCGCGTTTGTATTTTGGTTGATGGAAAAATTGAAGCATTGGACACACCACTAAATCTGAAACAACATTTTGATGCTAAAAGTATGGATGACGTATTCCACCAATTAGCTCGAAAAGCAACACGAATAGCCGACTAATATGAGACAATTTTTAATTTTTACACGCAAAGAGTTTTTGCATATTTTTCGAGATAGATGGACCATGATTATCATTTTGGTTCTTCCAATTTTAATGATTATTTTGTTCGGTTTTGGAATTAATACCGAAGTGAAAAATGCAAAATACATGGTGTATGATCCATCGCGAGATGCTGCTACACAAGGAATTGTGAACAAACTTTCTACCAGTGAGTATTTTACATTTTGTGGATATTTAAATAGTCGAACCGAGATTGAAGATGTTTTTAAAGAAGGAAAAATACGAATGGTGGTAGTTTTTAGTGAGCGATTTTATGAGAGCATGCTACATACTGGAGATGCACAAATTCAGCTTATTACCGATGGAACTGACCCCAATACTGCCAATATAATTACCAACTACGCAAACACCTTAATTGCTTCCTATCAACAATCGTTAATATCAGCACAAGGAGCTTATTATCAAATTATTCCCGAAGTGAAATTTTTATACAATCCAACGATGAAAGGAGCGTATCAAATAGTTCCTGGAGTTATGGGTTTAATATTAACACTAATTTGTGCTATGATGACTTCCATTTCAATTGTACGAGAAAAAGAAATGGGCACCATGGAGGTTTTACTTGTTTCGCCAATGAAACCCATGCAAATAATTCTTTCAAAAGTAATACCCTATTTTGGTTTAGCTATTATAAACTATGCAACGATTCTTTTGTTGGCGGTGTTCGCTCTTGACGTTCCAATTGCAGGAAATCTGGGATTATTATCCTTTGTTTCGATATTGTTAATTTTTGTTTCCTTGGCGGTTGGTTTATTAATTTCAACCATGGTTGAAAAACAATTAGTCGCTTTGTTAATTTCTGGAATGGCTCTAATGTTGCCAAATTTTATGCTGTCGGGCATGATGTTTCCCATCGAAAATATGCCGGTAGTTTTGCAATGGATTGCTCAAGTGTTGCCCGCAAAATGGTATATTATGGCAATTAAAAAAATCATGATTAAAGGACTCGGCTTTTCATCGGTTATTAACGAGATTTTAGTACTAAGCACTATGGCTGTTCTTTTAATTGCTTTAAGCTTAAAAAACATTAAAACACGATTGGAGTAATTATGCTAAAATATTTATTAGAAAAAGAATTCAAGCAATTTTTCAGAAATTCGTTTTTACCGAAAATGGTAATAATACTTCCGATGATGGCATTATTGGTGTTTCCGTTAGCTACCAATTTTGAAGTAAAAAATGTCAACCTCAGTATTTTAGATAACGATAAAAGCCCCTATTCGCAACGTCTAATTCAAAAAATTATTTCTTCGGGTTATTTTAAAATCACAGATATTTCAGACAATTACCAAAATTCGCTCATGAGTGTTGAACTGGACAAATCGGATATGATTCTTGAAATACCACCTCATTTTGAAAAAGATTTAGTATCACAAAAAAACGGCAAAATTATGATTTCGGCAAATACGGTGAACGGTATTAAGGGAGGTTTAGGAAGTTCGTATTTAGCCAATATAATTTTCGATTTTGCAAGCGAAGTTCGGGAGGAATTATTTCAAAGCAATAGTAAAATTTCTTCTGCTGGATTTAGTATCGTTCCTCAATTTCGTTTTAATCCCAGCTTGAAATATAAAATTTTTATGATTCCTGCACTCATGATCATGATGCTATCTATTATTACAGGCTTTCTTCCAGCATTAAATATCGTTACCGAAAAGGAAAATGGCACCATAGAGCAAATGAATGTAACTCCTGTTAGTAAATTTGCTTTTATTTTATCAAAACTAATTCCTTACTGGATAATTGGATATGTGGTTTTAAGCATTTGTTTGATGGTAGCTTGGTTAGTTTATGGATTAGTACCTGCGGGAAGTGTTTTCCTAATTTATTTGTTTACATCAATATTTGTTTTTGCATATTCGGGTTTTGGGCTAGTGGTTTCAAATTATGCTACAACTGTTCAACAGGCAATGTTTATGATGTTTTTCTTTGTAATGACATTTATATTTATGAGTGGTTTATATACTCCCATCGAAAACATGCCCGAATGGGCTCAATTAATTAGTAATTATAGTCCGTTGAAATACATTATTCGCGTTTTCCGTATGATTTATTTAAAAGGGAGTGGCTTTAGTGAACTTATTTCGCCATTTATTGCTTTATGTTGTTTTGCATTATTTTTTAATGGTTGGGCGATAATTAGTTATCGAAAAAAAAGTTGATTTTTGCTACTGAAAGAAAAAACATCATATTTTTCTTGTAGGAATTAAATATTTTCCATACGTTTGAAGAAAAATTCAAATCTATGGAATTAATGAAAAAAATACGGGAATCGGCTCGTCAAAAAAACCGTTGTATTGTTCTTCCCGAGGGAACCGAAGAACGCACTTTAAAGGCTGCTGACATTATATTAAAAGAGGGTTTAGCACGATTAGTATTAATTGGCAACGAAAAAGAAATACTTCAAAAAAGTGCCGATTGGGGCTTAACCAATATTTCAAAAGCACGAATTGTTGATCCAATTACAAATGATAAAAAAACATTTTACACCGAAATGTTATATGATTTGCGCAAAAGCAAGGGTTTAACAATGGAAGAAGCAGATAAATTAGTCGAAAACCCATTATATCTTGCGGTATTGATGATTAAAAACAAAGAAGTTGATGGTGAAGTTGCAGGAGCACAAAATGCTACCGGAGATGTTTTGCGTCCAGCTTTTCAAATTGTAAAAACGTTACCTGGCGTAAGCGTTGTTTCGGGAGCATTTATAATGGTTATGAAAGATAAACAATGGGGAGATGATGGCGTTATGGTGTTTGCCGATTGTGCGGCACATCCTAATCCTACCGCTCGCGAATTAGCCGAAATAGCGGTGGTAACTGCAGCGACTGCAAAAAACATTGCAGGGTTAGAACCAAGAGTTGCCATGTTAAGTTTTTCTACTAAGGGTAGTGCAAAACACGAAATGGTGGATAAAGTGGTGGAAGCAACTCGAATTGCACAAGAAATGGCTCCTGAACTTTTAATTGATGGCGAACTTCAAGCAGACGCCGCCATTGTTCCATCGGTAGGTAAGAGCAAAGCTCCCGACAGTAAAATTGCGGGTAAAGCCAATGTTTTAGTTTTCCCAACGCTCGAAACAGGAAACATTGCTTACAAATTAGTTCAACGTATGGCTGGTGCCGAAGCAATTGGTCCGGTAATGCAAGGAATGGCAGCACCAATTAATGATTTATCACGCGGTTGCTCGGTTGAAGACATAGTAAACTTAGTAGCAATTACAGCGAATCAATCTTAATAATATAAAGGAACTAAGTAAACGAGTAACTAGGTAACCAAGTTATACCATAACTAGGTTACTCAGTCACTTGGTGCTTATAAAAAACCCAAGTAAACTTAGCCACAAGGGCACTAAGTTACACAATGAAACTTCGTGAGTCCTTCGTGTCTTTGAGACTTTGTGGCAATATTATTTATACGTTGTTTTGCAGTTTATTTCTTCTTTTCAACAACAGTAACCACAGGTCTAAACCCAATATGTGTATCTGCCCCCGAATAATTTTCAACACTCTCGTTGCGAATCTCATAACCGTATGATTTCAAAATCTTCATTGGAGTCTCTTATAGAGGACTCTAATGATTATAAGATTCCAAGAGTTATTGTTCGATAGCTCGGTGCGATGCACCTCCATCTGTTTTCAGTATGATAAATTACAAATATTGCGGTGCTCTGCACCTTGATTTTCGCTATTATTGGTGTTGTCCCAAAAGTTGGAGGTCTGGTTTTCTTTAACTAAAGAAATCTTAATTAGAATTTCGTTTTATTTTTTCTTTTCAACTATAGTAACCACAGGTCTAAACCCAATATGTGTATCTGCCCCCGAATAATTTTCAACACTCTCGTTGCGAATCTCGTAACCGTATGATTTCCAACTTCCGCCAACAGCTAACCCCTTTTCGTTAACCATTTCGGCTACATTGCCATTAACATTATACAATCCGAATTTGTTGGGGAAAAATGATGTAACTGGGGCGGTAATATCTGCCCCATCAGCTATGGTATAGGTACCAGGAGCTATTTCAATGTTTTTTTTATCTTTGTTAAATCGAATATTTTCTTCTCCAACATTTTTAAAGTTACACAAATAATAGCCTTTGCTATTTCTAACATAAGGTCCACCCCATGCATACGGATTATATTTACCGCCACAACTTGCAGCATAAACCCATTCGGTTCGCAAAGGTAAACGAACTTTTATTTCGTATTTCCCCTTATTCAATTCACTCAACTTCACACTCAACCACTCACAATACAATAAGGCTGCTTCGTAAGTAATATTTACAACGGGGTATTTATTATATGCTGGATGATTTGCATAATATTTTGCATAAGGGTCGTTGTATGCATTTTTTTGTATCCACTTATTGCTGTCTACTTTAGCAATATTTAATTCTTTTATTTTAGATTGCCTTTGCAAGTCATATAAAAATTCGCGGTAATCTTGGTTAGATATTTCTGTTTTACAAATATAAAAACCATTTACACTAACGGTGTCCTTTTCAAAAACAAAGCTACCTTGTGGTATATAAACAAAACCTTTTGGCATTTTTACACCGTTAACTTTTTGTGCATTACTTAAATTGCAAAAACAAAATAATAGCAACGTTAAAAAAGTAAATAATATTTTTTTCATGATAATACTTTTTAATAATCAAACCAACGCACAAATATATAACATATTGTTCGATTAGTCAAATTAAATTTAAATATTTCATATTTCTTGTTTTGAAAAAAGGAAATTACCCATAAATAAAAATAAAAATGAAGCACTGACAGTGATTAATATTGGAACTATAACTGCGTCAAATTCAAGCGAATGAGTAATAGCAAGGTGTATATAATTAGTTAATCCACCGGGTGTATATTTGCTTAAAAAAGGATTTATAGAAGAGAGAATGGAAAAAAAGAAAAAGCCTCCGATTGAAATTGTAGCGGCAATAGTAGTAGAGCGAGCAATTGAACTAGCAAAAATGGTTAGGGACAAAATAAATAATGAATAAATAAAATACAGCAAAATAGCAATTATTGAATCTTGAAACATTATTTCATGAAACAGAATAAACGTACCATAAGCACATGCGATAAAGCCTAATATTAGAGAAAAAAACACTAATAAAGAGGAGGCAGTATATTTAGATAAAATGATAGACCAGCGACTTACTGGTCGGGAAAGAATTAAATGAATAATACCTTTCGATTTTTCTTCGGCAATAGAGCCCATTGTTGTTAAAATAATGGCAAGAAATCCTATTTGGTTGAGGTTTTTAAAAAACTGTTCAAAAGCATCTATCCAAGTTGGTGTTGGAAGCTCGATTTTTAAACCGCTTGTTGCCATTGATTTTATAAACTCGGGCATATATTTAGCAATAATAGGGCTTGTAAAACCAAAAAACATAAATATAGCCGGCACAACATACAGTTTATATGTTTTTAAAATTTCGTGTATATCTTTCTTAAGTAAAACTTTAAACATCATTTTTATGTATAAGATTTACAAAAATATCTTCTAAATTAACTTCGGCTTGTTCCATCCGAATTATTCCAAATCCTAAATCACTCACTATTTTTGGAATTTGACAACGAGCTTCTAAGATGTTTTTTACTGAAATTTTAAAACTTTCTTCTTTATTTTGGACAGAAAGAAACCATTTTTCATGATGGAGTTTTTCAATAAAAAGTTTTTCATCGCCATCAATTTGTATTTTTATGATGGCTTCGGCATATTTGGTTTTGAGGCTCAACATTGATTCTTGAACAATAAGGTTTCCTTGATTTAATATAGCCACATGATTACAAACCCGTTCAATGTCGGTTAAAATGTGGGTAGAAAAAACTACGGTAATTTCGTTATCAAAATTCGAGATTAAATCTAAAACCTCTTTACGTCCAATGGGGTCGAGAGCCGATGTTGGTTCATCAAGCAGTACGATTTTGGGTTTGTGAATTAAAGCCTGAGCAATTCCTAATCGTTGTTTCATTCCTCTCGAAAATCCCGAAATTGGAGTTTTTACATCATTAAGCTCCGCTGTTTTCAGTAATTCCGACACCCTACTATTAATTATATTTTTATTTAATGAACTTAACTCGGCAACAAATCGCAAATAATTATCAGCTTTCATCCAGCCATAAAAAGCGGGCACATCACATAAAAAACCAAGACTTTTTTTATAATCGGATTTGCCATTAAAAATAGATTGATTATTAACTAAAACATCACCTGTAGTAGCTTTGGCGAATCCCATAACAATTCGCAAAAAAGTTGTTTTGCCAGCACCATTTGGGCCTAATAAACCAAAAACACTTCCTTCGGGAATTTGAATATTAAGGTTATCTAACGCCTTATGATGTTTAAACTGCTTACTTAAATTGACCGTTTCAATGGCGAACATACTCATTCTTTACGTCCAAAAACAAAGTAAACCAAAGGACCAATAATTCCAAAAAAAAGAACAACTAATATCCAAACTACTTTATTTCCGCCTTTAACTTGAGTGCGTTTACTAATATCAATCAAAGCCATTATTAATAAAAAAAACTGCAATAATACGATAGGTATTATCAGCATTAGCATTTCGCGAGTAATTAGTTGCATATTTTATTTTTAAAAGAATAATAAATTCATTTTAAAAAATGAAATTTATTCGTTACGACCGTTATAACCTTTCATTATACCACGAGTTGAAGTGTTTATAAAGCTCAAAATCTCGTCTCGTTCGGGAGTAGGAAGCATAAGTGCTTCTACTTGAGCAACGGCTTTCGTAACATTAAGTTTACTGAGGAAAATATGACGATAAACATTTTGAATTTCCATAATTTGTTCGTTAGAGTATCCTCTGCGGCGAAGTCCGATAGAATTTACCCCAGCATACGAAAGAGGTTCACGAGCAGCTTTTACGAAGGGTGGAACATCTTTGCGAACCAATGACCCACCAGAAATCATGGTGTGTTTTCCAATTTTAACAAATTGATGAATGGCTGTAAGACCACCAACAATTGCCCAATCTTCGATAATGATATGACCAGCTAAAAGAGCACAATTAGCTAAGATGCAATTGTCGCCGATTACGCAGTCGTGAGCAATATGAGCCGCAGCCATAAGTAAGCAATTATCGCCAACAACTGTTTCGTTATTAGCCGTAGTACCTTTATTTACGGTAACATATTCTCGGATTATAGTATTATTTCCAATTATTGCTTTTGTAGGTTCGTTTCGATATTTTAAATCTTGAGGAATAGCCGAAATTACAGCACCAGGAAATATTTTTACATTTTTTCCTATTCTTGCCCCGTCCATTATACTAACGTTTGATCCAATCCAACAATCATCACCAATTTCTACATCAGCATGAATGGTTGAAAAAGCCTCAATTTTCACATTGTTTCCGATTTTTGCATTCGGATGAATTACTGCTAAATTACTAATCATATAACTATTCTGTTTTTTTAGTTATTTGTGCTAAAAGTTCTGCTTCCATTACTACTTTATTTCCAACATAAGCTGAGCCTTTCATTTGACATAAACCCCGACGAATTGGAGAAAGCAAATCTAATGAAAAAATTAATGTATCGCCCGGAACAACTTTTTGGCGAAATTTCACTTCATTAATTTTCATAAAATATGTAGTGTAGTTTTCAGGGTCTGAAACGGAACTTAGTGCAAGCATACCTCCACATTGAGCCATTGCTTCAATAAGTAGTACGCCTGGCATAACTGGTTCTTCGGGGAAATGACCCACAAAAAAGGGCTCGTTTATGGTTACATTTTTTAAACCAACTACCGATTTATCGGTCATTTTAATAATTTTATCAATCAACAAAAATGGTGGACGATGAGGTAACATACGTTTAATTTCGTTGATGTCGTATACCGGTGGTGCATCTAAATCGAATAAAGGAATATTTTTTTCTTGTTTAATTTGTTTTTTAATCAGCTTGGCAAATTCAATATTTGATTTATGTCCTGGTCGAATGGCGATTATATGTCCTTTAATGGGCATTCCAATGGTTGATAAGTCACCAATTAAATCCAATAATTTATGGCGAGCAGGTTCGTTGTTATAATAAAGTTCAACATTGTTTAATATACCTTGATCTCGAACTTGAATTTCGGGACGATTAAAAAATTTCGCAAGGCGATTTAATTCTTCTTTTTTAACCATTCTGTCAACAAAAACGATGGCGTTGTTAATATCGCCACCTTTAACTAAGTCGTGTTTAATAAGATGTTCGAGTTCGTGTAAAAAAACAAATGTTCTACACTTTGAAAATTCTTTTTGAAACTCATCGATGTTATATAATGAAGCGTGCTGATTTGTAAGAACTTCCGAATCATAGTCGACCATTACCGAAATTCTAAAATCATCGGCTGGGATAGCAATAAGTTCAACTTTTTTATCGGGATTATGAAACGTGATATTTTTTGTTATTTCAAAAAATTCTTTTTCAGCCTCTTGCTCTATTACACCAACTTTTTGAATTTCCTCAACATAAAAGCGAGCACTTCCGTCAAGGATAGGAGTTTCGATACAATCTATTTCAATAATAGCATTGTCTACTTTCATACCAACCAATGCAGCCATTGGGTGTTCTATAGTTCTAACTTCGGCATCGTTTTGTTTAATAGATGTACCACGGGAAGTGTCAAAAACATTATCAGCATCGACATTAATTAACGGCTGATTGGGTAAATCAATGCGTTTAAAAACAAATCCATGATTCACTGGGGCTGGTTTAAACGTCATAGTAACGTTTTTACCAGTGTGTAAGCCTACTCCCACAATAGTAAAAGCTGCTTTAAGAGTTTTCTGATAAATATTCATAGCAGTTGCAAAGATATTATTAAATTTTGCTAAAAAAAACTATTTTTTTGAATTACTTTCTTTTTCGAGTTTATCAACTCGTTTTGCTAAATCGGGAAGTTGTCGAAAAATAACGGCTGATTTTCTAAAGTTAGAGGCTTCAATAGCTGGAGCCCCCATTAATATAACACCTTCGTTATTTACATTGTTTGAAACACCGGTTTGAGCACCCATTTTTACCTCATCGGCAATTTTTATGTGTCCGGCTATACCAACTTGCCCCCCAATCATGCAGTTTTTGCCAACTTTTGACGACCCTGCGATGCCCGAGAGAGCTGCCATTACAGTGTTTTGACCTACTTCAACATTATGAGCAATTTGTATTAAATTATCTAACTTTACTCCTCGACGAATGATTGTTGAACCCATTGTTGCTCGGTCGATACAAGTGTTTGCACCAATTTCAACCCAATCTTCAATTACAACATTTCCAATTTGTGCCACTTTTTTAAAAACATCTTGTTGTTGAGGAGCAAACCCAAATCCATCGGCACCAATTACAGCTCCTGCATGAACTGTGCAATAATCGCCAATTACCATCGAATCGTATACCTTCACCCCTGCAAAAAGAACCGTATTATTGCCTATTACGGTATTATCGCCTAAAACAACGTTAGGATATAATTGAACATTATTACCAATTTTACAATTTTCGCCAATACTCACAAATTCTGCCACATAACAATCGCTTCCAATGGTAGCACTTTCGGCAATGTAAGCCATTTTAGAAATCCCCTTTTTAATGGCTTTCATCGAATTATAAAATTCAAGCAATTTTGCAAATGCCATATATGGGTCGGAAACTTTTATTAACGTAGTTTTTATGGGTTGTTCCAATATTAAATCAATACTAACAATACAAGCAGTGGCTTTGGTTGTGTATATATAATTATTGTATTTAGGATTTGCTAAAAAAGATAAACCCCCTTCTGCTCCTTCTTCAATTTTGTCGAACCGATATAAATTAGCATTTTTATTGCCTTCAATAGTTCCATTAATTAATTCAGAGATTTGTTCTACCGTGAATTTTAATTCCATTAGTTTATTTTAATATTGCGTAAACTTAATAAAAAATTATTATTGATTTTATATTTTGTGTTAAAATAATTTTAGTCCTTTGGGGTGGCAAAGATAATATTTTGTTGTTGATTCGGTAAAATTTAAATTTTTAAGCTGATACGAAATTTCTTCTACCCCTTTAATGGTATTATCTTGCAATAAAATTTGAATCGCTTCGCCATTAGCCGAATATGTTTTATTTGAAATTTTATCCGAAAATACAAAATAGCTTGCTTCTTCGATTGCAACATTATAGGTTTTACAAACTTTGATTTTAAGCTCTTCCAACATATCATCAGAAAAAGGTTCATCTTGTATTTGAACATGATAAAGCTGGCGATTAATTAAGTTTTTACTTAAAGTAGAAAGAATATAATCGGAATTACTTTGCCATGTTTTTATATTAAACATAATGTCATCATCGTCAAGTTGTGCGAATTTATCTAATAGAAACTGATTAGTTTTAAAATCTTCAACGGTAAAAATATTTTCAAAAAATAAACGAAGATTATCGCTGACTTCAATTGGGAACCTATTTTTAACTAAAAATTCGGCTCTTTTTAAAATTTTCACCAGAAGCTGTTCAGCCGCTATCACCGTTTTATGCAAATAAACTTGCCAATACATTAATCTTCGCGAGATGATAAATTTTTCGATAGAATATATCCCTTTTACTTCGGCAACTAAATTTCCTTCGGCAACATTTAACATTTTAATTATTCGCTCAGTTCCAATGATACCTTCCGAAACTCCGGTAAAAAAACTATCTCGCGACAAATAGTCAAGACGGTCGACATCTAATTGACCCGAAACTAGTTGATGCAGAAATTTTGTTTGATGCTTATTTGTAAATATTTCAATTGATGGAGTTAATTTTCCATCGAATTGATTATTCATGTAATTCATAAAAAGAGAAGTTAAATCTTCATGATTTACATTATGAACAATGCAATGTTCCAACGCATGCGAAAATGGACCATGTCCTATATCGTGAAGTAAAATTGCATTATACGCTGCTAATGCTTCATTTTCACTTATCTCAACTTCTTTAATCTTCAAGGTATCAATTGCAAGCATCATTAAATGCATAGCACCTAAAGCGTGGTGAAATCGGGTATGCACCGCACCCGGATAAACTAAACCGGTTAAACCCAATTGTTTAATTCTTCTCAATCTCTGAAAATATGGGTGTCCAATAAGATCAAAAGTAAACTCATCGGGTATAGTTATAAACCCATGAACAGGGTCGTTAATTATTTTACGTTTATTGAAAGGTTTTATCACACTAAATGAATTAATTATAATCAAAAGTAATTTTTATTTTTACAACATAACAATGAATTCAAAAAAATCAAGTATTTTTGTATGATACCTTAGTTTTTGAAACAAAGTTAAAAATATAAATAAAACAACAAAAACAATCATGACAAATACTAAAATACTGTGGGTAGATGATGAAATTGATTTACTAAAGCCACATGTTATGTTTTTGGAACAAAAGGGGTTTTCGATTGATACGGCTAATAATGGTTCGGAAGCTATTGATTTAATTAAGCAACATAATTTTGATGTTGTTTTATTAGATGAAAATATGCCCGGAATTAGTGGCATTGAAACCTTAACTCAAATTAACGAAATTAAACCATCATTAGCGGTAGTGATGATTACCAAAAGTGAGGAAGAAAAAATAATGAACGATGCTTTAGGTTCAAATATTTTCGATTATTTAATTAAACCGGTTAACCCTAACCAAATACTACTTTCATTAAAAAAAATTATCGAAAATAAAGAATTAAAGTTCAAAAAACAGCTTCAAAATTATCAACAAAATTTTAGGCAACTTAGCTTGCAAATTATGGATGCCGTTTCAATTAAGGATTGGATTGAAATTTATAAAAAACTCACTTACTGGGACATAGAACTTGAAAAGATAAATGATGAAAATATTGGAGCGATTTTACAAGACCAAAAAAACGAAGCCAATCAGCAATTTTCGAAGTTTTATCAAAAAAATTATATCGATTGGCTTCAACCCGAAAACGACAACCGCCCGGAATTATCACATACCCTGCTAAAAAACAAGGTTTTTCCAATGTTAAACAAAGAAAAATCGACTTTTTTAATTGTCATTGATAATTTACGTTACGACCAATGGAAAGTACTTGAACCAATTATTTCAAATTATTTTAGAGTTGAAGAAGACACTATGTATTGCAGTATTCTTCCAACGGCAACACATTACGCACGAAATGCTTTATTTGCCGGAATGTTACCTTCCGAAATTAAAAAGAAATATCCTCAGTACTGGACCGAAGAATCATCAGAAGAAAATAAAAATAAATTTGAAAGTGAACTATTTTCGGAATATTTGAAACGATACGGACATCACTCAAAGCATCACTATGCCAAGGTGTTAAACATGGAATATGGGAAAAAATTAGTCGAAAACACCAATCAGCATTTAAGCAACCTAATTAACGTAGTAATTTTTAATTTTATCGACATGCTTTCGCATGCCCGAACCGATGTTGAAGTGATTCGCGAATTAGCCTCAGACGAAGCCGCATATCGTTCAATTACCGTTTCGTGGTTTGAACATTCACCGCTTTTTGATTTATTAAAACGCTTAGCCGAAAAAAACATCTCGGTTGTAATTACTGCCGATCATGGCTCTATTAGAGTAAATAATCCCGTTAAAATTGTGGGCGATAAAAACACCAATTCAAATTTAAGATATAAAGTTGGAAAAAGTTTAGGAGGCTTTAATCAAAAAGAGGTTTTTGAAATAACAAACCCTTCAAAAGCTTATTTACCAAGCGAAAATTTATCCAGCACCTTTGTGTTTTGCCGAAATAACGATTTTTTTGCTTACCCAAATAACTTTAATTACTATGTAAACTACTTTAAAAACACGTTTCAACATGGTGGAATCTCTATGGAAGAAGCCTTAGTTCCATTTATTAAACTTATTCCTCGATAAATTTAAGATGACATTTAAATTAGAAAATATAAATCAATTACCACAACTTGCTACAAATATTTTAGAAAAACATTCAAATAGTCGTATTTTTGCTATTTATGGCGAAATGGGAGCAGGAAAAACTACACTTATTAAAGAACTTTGTCATTGTTTAAAATCTTCAAATATCGTTTCAAGTCCAACATTTACAATAATTAATGAATACGATGATGAAAGCGGAAATCCAATTTATCACTTTGATTTATATCGACTAAAGAACATTCAGGAAGCCATACAAATTGGCACCGAAGATTATTTATATAGCAACCATTATTGTTTTATTGAATGGCCTGAAATTATTACTGAAATATTGCCCGAAAACACTGTAAATATTAACATTAACGTTGATGCAAAAACAAAAATCCGACATATTGAATTTTAAAAATTAGTACATGGAAAGTAATCAAAATAATTTAATCAATATGAGTAACAGTGGTTTAATGCCACAAGAAGAGATGTTAGACATCCGTACAAAAAACAGTTCGTTAACCATTGGAATACCAAAAGAAATTTGCTATTACGAAAACCGAATTGCATTAGTACCCGAAGCGGTAAACGTATTGGTTGAAAATGGATTTAACGTAATAGTTGAAGAAGGAGCTGGAGTTGGCGCCTGTTTTGCCGATAACGAATTTGCTGAAGCAGGTGCTCAAATTGTTCCAAAAGTACAAGAGTTATACGAAAAATCTGATATTATCGTAAAAGTTTCCCCATTATCTATGTCGGAAATTGATATGGTTAAAAAGGGTCAAACAATCATTTCGGCTATACATATATCGGCTCAAACTCCCGAATATTTTAAGCGATTATCTGAAAAAAAAGTGATTGCCTTAGCATACGAGTTTATTCGAGATAGTGCCGATTCTTTTCCTTTGGTAAGAGCCGTTAGTGAAATTGC
>CAZFPO010000018.1:18320-29004 GCA_964521105.1 uncultured Lentimicrobiaceae bacterium
CCCATTGTTGTAAGCGAAGATATGGTTCGTCAAATGAAAAAAGGAGCCGTTATTATTGATGTAAGCATCGACCAAGGTGGTTGTTTTGAAACATCAAAAGTTACTTCGCATGCCGAACCAGCCTATAGAATGTATGGTGTTACACACTATTGTGTTCCAAACATTGCTTCTCGTGTTCCACACACTGCTTCATACGCATTAAGTAACTATTTAGGACATACTGCGCTTGAAATTTGCGAATTTGGTGGCGTTGAAACTATGATTAAACAAGACGCGGGCTTACGAAAAGGAGTTTATTTATACAAAGGAGCACTAACCAACCAAGCACTTGGCGAAATGTATAATATTCCATATCAAGATATTGATTTAATAACTGCATCATGGCTTTAAAAAACAAATTATCATTAATTCTCACCCTCGTTTTTGTAGTTAATTTTACAAATATACTTTGGTCGCAAAAATCGGATTATACAAAGATTAAAGGAAGCTGGCAAGGTGCAATTGCCGTTGAAAAAGACTCGTTTAATATTGTCTTTGATATTTATCCCGATTCGGCTAATTCGGTTTATATTAGTTTTCCGGATTTAGCTATGATTGACACTAAACCTCAGCGTAGTAAATTTAGTAATGATAGTTTAATTTTAGTTTTACCTAAAATGGGTGCTATAATTAAACTAGTAAACTCAAACTCCAATATTTTATCAGGTTACTGGTATTCGAGTGCCAATAATGATTCAAGTTTGTTGGTTATGAAAAAAACAAACACTCCTCTCAGAGTTCTTCGTCCTCAAACACCAAAACCCCCATTCCCATACTTGTCTGAAACTATTATTGTACAAAATAAAAAAGCAAATGTAAGTATTGAGGGTACACTAACTATACCCGAAGGCAACGGTCCTTTTCCAGCGGTAATACTTGTTTCGGGCTCGGGACCACAGGATAGAAACTCTGAAATAATGATGCACAAATCGTTTTGGGTTATTGCCGATTACTTTGCCCGCTGTGGAATTGCTGTTTTTAGATACGATGAACGTGGCGTTGGAAAATCAACAGGAACTTATACTACGGCTACAACCTTTGATTTTGCAGATGATTTAACAGAAATATATAAAATAATACAAAAAGACAAACGCATAAATCAAAGCAAATTAGGATTGATGGGACACAGCGAAGGAGGAATAATAATAGCCATTGCGGCGTCAAAAATTAAATCGGTGGGATTTTTAGTTTCATTGGCTGGCAGTGCAGTGTCGGGGCGTGAAATACTTTTAGAACAAGCGAAACAAATGAATGAAGTAGCTGGTAAAGATTCAATATTTATCAATTATGATTATACATTTAGAGAAAAAATATTCGAAATATTTTTAAACACCCCTGATAAAAAAGAATTTTCGGAAAAAATAAAAAAGCATTTTGATAATGCAATTAGTGAATTGGGCGAAACAAAAGCAAAAGAATATAATATAACAAAATCAATTGCCGAATTATGGATTATGCAACTTTCGTCTCCATGGATGGATGCTTTTATACGACTCAATCCCACTGATTACTGGTCGAAAGTTAAATGCCCAGTTATTGTTTTAATTGGCGATAAAGACATTCAAGTTCCTTATCAACAAAATATGCCTCGATATAAAGAGGTTTTTGAAAAGTCAAACAATAAAAATGTAACTTTGCTTAAAATGGAATCGCTGAACCATCTTTTCCAAACATGTAAAACCGGTTCAGTAGGCGAATATGCACGAATTCAGGAAACTTTTTCACCAAATGCTTTAAAATTAATTTCAGACTTTATTTTAAACCAAAACACCATAAAAAAATAATTATGAGAAAAATTTATACCCTGTTACTACTATTTACTTTCTTGATTTGTGTTATTTCTGTTCATGTAAAAGCTCAAAAAGTTGATAAAAGAAAAGCGGAGTTTATTGCCGATACCTATTTCAATTATCAATTAAATAAAGATCATAAAAGTTTTACATCTCGCGAAAAAATCACAAATACTTATCAATTTCAGAACGTCGAAAGTATGTACATCGTCTCCTATAATCAAGGAGGATTTGTAATTGTTTCTGCCGACGAACGTGCTTTTCCAATTATCGGTTTTTCGACCGATGATATTTTTGATGTTCATAACATCGCTCCTTCTTTAAAATATTGGCTCGATGGTTATTCTGAACAAATTATTCAGCTTATGAACGAACCAAAGATGAAAAAACATCGCATGTGGAGCGATATCGAAAATCAGAATTTTTCAACCAATAAAGACATTGACGACATTCCTTATTTTGTAATGTCTCGCTGGGATCAAGGACAAGCCTATAACGACAGTTGCCCGCCACACCCAAATGGACCAAATGGGCGTTGTTATGCTGGTTGTGTAGCAACAGCAATGGGGCAGATTTTATATTATTATAAAAAACCAGCAATAGGTTCCGGTAGCCACTCGTTTTATCATGCTCATTACGGAGATATTAGTTGTACTTTTCAAGGCACTCAATATGGTTGGGATAATATGAGCAATAATATTACTCCTGCAAGTCGTCCATACATTGCTCAATTGCTCTATCATTGTGGTGTTTCGGTGGACATGAATTATAATCCAAACGGTTCGGGAGCTTATACACAAAATGTGGCGAGTGTGTTGCCTCAATATTTTGGTTATCCCACTGCAATTCGCTATATGGAAAGGTTTGGCAATCCGTTTCGAGAATGGAAACAAACGTTGTTAAATAGTTTAGAACTACATCGCCCAATTTTGTATAGTGGTTCAGGAACTGGTGGTCATGCTTGGGTTTGTTCGGGATATAAAGATACTGCCTTTTTTCACATGAATTGGGGCTGGAGTGGCTATGGAAACGGCTATTATATTATCGACAATTTAGTAGTTGGAGATAATAATTTTAATCAGGGACAAGCAGCGGTTTTAAACATTGCTCCATACGGTTCGCCCTATTGTGTAGGTACAAAGCAAATGATAGCCGCCAATGGATACGTTTTTGATGGAAGCGGAAATTCACCGTATCAGAATAATTCAGACTGCAAATTTGTTATTACCAGCGATTCGAGTTTAATCCGATTGGTTTTTATGGAGTTTGACACCGAATGGAATGCTGACTTTGTTCGTGTTTATGATGGTGAAACTACCGATTCACCTTTGCTGGGTGAGTTTTCGGGTAATCAACTACCACCCGAAGTAATTTCTTCGGGACATAAACTTCTGATTCATTTTGTTTCAAACGACACCATACAAGCTTCGGGTTGGTTGGCTAAGCATTTTGCCTTTATTCAAGGGGTTGACGAAATTAGCTCAAATCCAACATTGAATATTTATCCAAATCCTGCTTCCGATTTGCTTTTTGTAAATATTCAAGATAAAACCTCAAATCAAAAATCACACATTCAAATTTTTAATGCTTCGGGACAAAAAGTGATAGAACAGTTTTATTCATTAAAAAATAGCGAAAGTTTAAAAATTAATGTATCAAGTTTGAGTGAAGGTGTTTATTTGTTAATTTATTCTTCCGAAAACAAAATCGTTTCTTCAAAATTTACAATTACTAAACAATAAACATAATGATAATAAATAAAACAAAAAGAGCTATACCCGCTTTAATTGCATCAGTTTTAATTCTCATATTCGGGTTTAATTCGTGCATAAATGATGAAGATGAACTTTATAATCCAAAACCTCGAGGATATTTTCGTATCGACTTACCAAAACACGAATATCAAAAATTTGATTCCACCTATCCTTATTCATTTCAATATTCAAAACATGCTGTGTTACTCCCCGATAATAGTCCTGAGGCAGAGCCCTATTGGATAAATATTGTATATCCCGATTATAATGCTACAATGTACATTTCTCATAAAGTAGTAAAAAACAATTTATCGAAATATACCGAGGACGCCCGAACTTTTGCCAATAAACATATACCCAAAGCCAATGATTTAATTGAATTAGAAGTTTTTGACCCAGAAAGTAAAGTTTTTGGTAAAATTTACCACATCGAGGGTTCGGGTGTTGCAAGTACATGTCAGTTTTGGGTAACCGATAGCGTAAAGCATTTTGTACGTGGCTCTTTATATTTTAATCAAGCACCAAACAACGACTCGTTAGAACCAGTAATTAAGTATTTACGCGAAGATGTGTTGAAAATGATGAACACTTTTGAGTGGAAAAAATAAATTTTACCATTTTTATTTATTGATAAGTCCAAAAATCATTTTTGTGACTACTAAAGGCATTTAAAACTCGAATGGCTGTTGGTTTTTCTCATTCCCCTTCGTTCCATTCTGAAGGACTAACTTTTTTATGAGGTGAATATTAGAAAATCTAATCCCACTCAATAATCCATTCTAAAATTGGCATTCTTACACACCAATATGCAGAGAAATATTACCGCCTTTGTTGGTCTAATTATAATTTTATTTCAATAAGCTATAAATCAAACATTTCGATTTATTTGTAAATCTCCTGTTGAATAATTTGGGTTTAACACAAACATAATGTTGTCATCATTATTAGTAAACAAAAAAAAATTATATCATACAATATTTGAAAAAATTTTTATCAAATCTTTTTCAAAATTCAATCTTCGCTGCAACTAAACAATTGTTTTGGGGACAAAAAATAAATAAAAATGTAATTATTAAAATTAGAATGTATGAAAATGTTAAAAATTGAATCTTTAATTGCTGTTTTTTTTCTCTTGACAGCTCCCGTGTCATTTTGTCAAAACAGCGCATCGGTGATGATTACTGGTAAGAAATTTCTAATTCAGTCTGCCATGAATTATGGTCGCGACAATGGTGGTTTTTTGGATATTCCGGGCACACCTACCTTAATTAATAAAGGTTCAAATGTTCAAGTTTGGGATTTAGATAATGGTGAAGATCGAAAATACACATTTCAAAAATGCAATGAAGCAGGGTATTACGAAATCATTATTGGAAACACGCAAGATTCAAGAATTGATGTTGACAAAGGCTTATCCAAAAATGGAACAAATATTCAAGTTTGGGAAAAAAATGGTGATAATGCACAAAAGTTCACCTTTCAACATTTAGGAAACGGGCGTTTTAAAATATTAGATAAAAATGGAAATATTATCACGCTAGCTAATCGCTCGTCTTCGAATGGTTCTAATGTTCACATTTGGGATAATCATGATGGGGTTTGGACAGAATGGTTTATTGTAGATCCAGACACTAAAAAGGCATTTATTCCAACCGAAACAGTAGCTTACGAAGAGACTAAACTTATAGGTGATATAATTCCTAATGGACAAAATTTCTGGATTCAATCAGCCATGAATTATGGTCGCGATAATGGAGGATGCTGGGATTTGCCCGGAGGTGATAACAAAATGACTCAAGGCTCAAATATTCAGGTTTGGAATATTGATGGTGGAAAAGATCGTTTGTATAGAGTTGTGAAAAATTTTGATAGCCCTTATTATCAAATATATGTTGGAAATACGAGTGATGGCGTAGTAGATGTTGATGGTGGAAAAACAGAAAATGGAACGAATGTTCAAATTTGGAAAAAAAACAATAATCCTGCACAAGATTTTTATTTTAAACATTTAGGCGAAGGACGTTATAAAATTTATCATAAGAGTGGTAGAATAGTTACTCTTAAGAGTCGGAAAAACGATAATGGTACAAACGTTCATCTATGGGCAGATCATGACGGTATTCATAATGAATGGTATTTTGTCGACCCCACAACACAAAAAGCTTATTTACCAAGTAATAGCAAACCAGCTGTTCCAAATAATCAGGGCAATTCTGGAACACCTGGCAGAACATTTAATTAAAATACATTTTTTTCAATCAATAATTTCTAATAAAAAAACAAAACGATGAAGAAGAAAACTTTAATTTCAGTTATTTGCCTTTTAATCCTATCCTCAGCTTTTACACAGAATCTTAAACCAAAAAAGGATAAAGAGACAAAAAAATACGGATTTGTAAACCCTGCCGATGAATGGGTGGTTAAGCCAATTTATGACGATGCAGACAAATTCAAAGAGGGTTTTGCCAAAATATATTTAAACAAAAAAGAGGGTTTAATCGGCGAAACTGGCATAGTGCTCGTAGAACCACAATTTGATGACATTGAAAAATTTAAAGATGATTTAGCTATTGTCAAACTAAATAAAAAATATGGATTTATCAACAAAAGTGGAAAAACTCTTTGCGAACCTAAATACGATTACATTGATAAGTTTTTACCCGATGGTATTGCAATTATTCAAAAAGGTTTATTGTTTGGATTAATTAAAAACGATGGTATTGTTTTAATTGAACCTCGATTTAATACTATCGAAAAATTTATTGGTAATTATTCAAATGTTGCCATCGACAAATATACCAATCAAAAACGATGGGGAATAATTGATAGAAGTGGAAAAGTGATTTTTGAACCAATCTACGCATTTCCTTTAAAATTTAACGTTCAAAATCTTTCTATTGCAAACAATGTAGATGACGAAGTTGGAATATATCTGATTGTAAAAAATGATGGAACTATTCTTTTAGATAATTTACTGTATGCCTACATGGACAATCAAAATTGCTATATAAAAAACAAAAGCAATAAGTGGTCAATCTGCGATTTTAACGGAAAACCAGTTTCAAAGGAGTTTGATGAATTTGCATTCTCGGGCAAAGGGGGGTATAACGATAAAGGATACATTGCTGCTAAAGAAGGAACTAAATGGGGTTTTATTGATGCAACTGGGAAAACAATTATTCCTTTTAAATTTGATAAAATTTCAAGCATGAGCTTTAACCAAGATTATTGTGCCGTAATGATTGGAGATAAATGGGGCTATATCGACCGAAAAGGTGAGTTTTTAAAAGAACCCTCGTTTCAAGAGGCTGGTGAAGTGCTAAATCTTTATGGAGAATTGCTTGCAACAGTTAAAAAAGATGGCAAAGAGTATTCATACAATGTAAAAACCGGCGAACTTAAATTAATGGCTACTCCAGCCAATAATGTTGCTTCGCAATCTTCAACAACAGGCTCATCATCAAATACTCAATCAAACAATACAAATACTACAACCCAAACAAATTCAAGCACTTCTACTACAACAACAGTTGAAAATAATGATTGGATAATTGGAACATGGAAAGTAATCGAAGAGAAAATAGGTGGTCAAGTTAAAATTGGAAATAAAACAAGATTTGTAAGCTATAGTTTTAATAAAGGTGGTGGCGGAAATTATATAGAGCGATACGATGTTATGGCAAACCAAACTCAAACGAAAAACATGAATTGGACGTTAAATGGTACTTCCTTAAAAATTTCATCATCAAACTACACCATTATTCCATCAGCCGACAAACGTTCAATGACCATGAATGGACCACTGGGAGCAACATGGAAATTAATTAAACAATAACTTCTTTTTGTTTTAAAAAGAAGATGCAATATGATATTTCTGGCAATTCACAAGATATTTCTGTTGCATCTTTTGTTTTATTTATCTAAATTTTAATTTTTTGTCTGCATTTTTTGTCTCAAAATAATCTAACAAATCTCAGTAATTTTATGCTGAAACCCTATTTAACCTTTATTTTTCCTACATATAACAAATCAAAATCTTCATTTATCAATTTCCAATAATAAATTCCTGTGCTTAATTTTGGAATTTTCACTGCCGAATTATTGGTTTCTATTGTTTTAATTTTTTTATCTTTGTTGTTGAAGATTTCAACAATAAGTTTATCATTGGCGTTATTTGCCCATTTTAAGGAATCTACTTTTGGATATTCCAACTCTCCCTTACTTATAATTTTTATGCTGTTTACACGATAGGTTTCTTTATGATTTTTATAGAGTTTTTCAAGTTTTTCGTTTGGCTCCATCGATGATAGCAACGGATTGTTTGAAACCATTTTGTTATCCTTAACCAATGAATCCCTATCCTTAATTTTAGTTTTAAAGGTGTCAGATTGAGTAATCATATTTTTCTCCAACGGCATATTAGATTCGGACGGCATTAGTTTAAAAATTACAAATATTAAAACTGCCGCAGCCGTTGAAATGCTTGTTATTAAAACCCATTTTTTTAAAGGACTGGTTTTATTTTTCTGATTTTTTTCATCGAAATCAAAAGCAATATCAGCCACTATAAGTACTTCCGAAGCACATTGCTCGCACTCTGACAAATGATTTCGAAACGATTCGGGTAATTGATGATACGTTCCATCATTAATGGAGTCTGCACACATGGCAATATCTTCTTCGGAAAAATGTGAATTATTTTTCATTTTTTTGCTTATTTAAGGTCCAAAGATTCAGTTTACGTTCAATTGTTGTATTCTGAAATTGTGCATATCCGAGCTCAATAAGTATTTTTAAACTATCACGACTGTGATATGATTCATCAAAATTATTCATTCTTTTAAGAATTAATTCAATTTGTTTATTCATCCACATCCTAATGGCATCGCCCTTCACTTCCTTGCCCTCAACCTTATAGGTTATGTTTGCAAGAGTATTGTATAAGTCGGCTTGCGATATGTTTTTTCCCCTATTTAAAAGGGGTTTAATTTCATTGTATTTTTCCTTGCAATATTCCTGAGCCTCTATCTTGCCAATTGGAATATCAAATAAAAATTTCAGAAAAAGCAATGTTTTACTTTTTTCATCATTAAAAAAAAGCATAACGTTTGACAAACGTTTAAATTCTTTATTAATAATCAACGACTTAGCCGTTTCCATTTTAATCGATGACGATCTCTCGGATGGTTGTTCAATATCAACATCCGAAACTAAATGCCAATGTTTGCTCTCACTTCGGATTATTTCACAGCACATTCTATTGATTATAGCAATATAATATGTTTTTATATTCGATCTGTTTTCAAAAGAGGCATTGATTTTTTCCTGTTGCTTTAATATTTTTTCAATAATGGACATCTCAACATCTTCTTTTTCACGCATAGGAATACAGGATTTTATAACATATCGCATAACTACATTCGATACCAATTCCATTATTGTATCCATGGAAATTAGTCCTTTTATATAGTTGTTATAATGATCCATTTTTGAAAAAGATTGAACAAAAATACAGCTTTCAACTCATTTTATGCCTTTTTTTTGTTTTAACTTCTGTTCATTTTTTATATTCAAGCATAAAATCCTAAATTTGTAATCTCAAAAAGCTCTATTTATAGGCTTTTTTGAATATTACTTTTAAAAAGAAAAATCAAAACTCAAAAAACACTAACAAATAATGAAATTCAAACCTCACAAAATCAATCTATTATTAATTTTCATATTCTTTTCATTAAACATCAATGCTCAATATGGACCTCTTTATTGGGATTTACGTGGTTATGACAGCATCACAAACTACCGTGAAGCAATGAATGCTTTCAATCAAAAAGATTTAACCAAAGCGATAAGTATTTTAGATTTGTCAAGTAAACGATATGCCTCTCAAAAAGATATGCGCAAACATTATTTGGTTGAAAACGAAAAGGGAGCAATGTTATATCTTTCGAAAGAGTATGAAGAATCAATTGCTGTTTTTGAACAGAACTTGAGCCAAATGCGATTAAATAACGATACTTTAAATTATGAATTTGCCATAGTTTTAAGATTTTTGGGATATTTGGCTAATAATTCGAAACTGACCAATAATTCAAAAATTTATTATCTAAAAAAACAAATTGATGTTTTAGAGCTAATGCATGACGAATCAGCAATATATGTTGATTGCTTAGGCGATATGGGTTTAAGTTTGAAAGATTCGGATCAAGATTTAGGGCTTGAATATTTGCTTAAATCAAAAAAAATGGCTCAAAAACAAGGTTTAACTAGTTCAATCATGATTCTTGACAACACGATAACAAATCGACATGCCATAGAGCAACCTTATTTATCGTTACAAGTACAAGAATGTTTATTGACTACAGCAAGTAGAAAATTTTATCGCGACTCAGTTGTAATGGTGATGTTAGCCTATCATGTTGCAACAAAAAGCAAAGACATTAAAAATTACGAAAAAGCTATTTTTTATTTCGACTATGCCGATTCTTTAATGAAAGCAACAAATAATCCACATCGTAAAATGGTAACTGCATTGCCAATTGAAAAATTACAATGCTATAGTCTAATGGGGAATAAAGAAAAATTCGTAAAACAAGTTGAAAAATCAATATTTATTTACTATAATACCGACGAAATTACAAAGATTACCGAATGTGAACTTTTTTCAGTTATAGGGAATAATTACATGCCATTTTCGGTGGATAGTTCCTTGTTTTACTTAAACAAAGCATATCAAATTCTTACTCAAAACGAAACCATAAGTTACGATTCGCTCGATCAAAATCAAGCAGAGTCATTGGCTAAAATATTCAATGCTCAAGCCAATGCGTATATGCAAATTGGAAAAACAGAAGAAGCAAAAAGGGTAATTTTAGAATCGATTAAATTATACACGGGGTCGGATGAGCACAGCCTACCTCTTTTTACTTGTAACGAAGAGTATGATTATATTTTAATTGAAACTTATCTTATTGCTAGTAACGTGTTTTCTAAATCATTGAAAACAAAGTATAATCCCGATTTGTATGAACAGACAATAAGGTCATTTTACTGTTGCGATACCATTATGAGAAGATTGGCAGTAAATATTTCGGATCAAAATTC
>CAZFPO010000018.1:29104-33726 GCA_964521105.1 uncultured Lentimicrobiaceae bacterium
ACTGTTGCGATACCATTATGAGAAGATTGGCAGTAAATATTTCGGATCAAAATTCAATTTTAGATTTTGCAAAAGAATACCGGAAAATGACATGCAACATACTAAATACTCCAAACTTTTCAGAAAAAAATCCAGAAATTGCTTTTCACTTTGCAAGCAACTCTAAGGCTTTTCAACTTATGGCAGATATTAAAAAAAATACCATAATCCCTATTGGAAATGACTCGAATTGGACAAATAAAAATATTTTTGAACAAAAATTACGTATACTGAACATACAAAAAAATGAAGCAAAACGCAATAATGATTTCCATTTAGTGGATAGTTTAACAGTGATAGAAAAAGACCTACTGATTGATTTAATTGTGGTAAATTATCGATTAATGAAATCACAAGACAATAAATATCAGTATTTTGAAGGCGAGGACATTGTTCAATTAACCACACGAAATGTTGGTCAACATCATTTGCTTGTTGATATTTTTCAAACAGATTCGCTTAGCTTTGTTTTTAGTATTAATTCTTCGGGTTTATCGTGCAATACTATCAATAATGTGGAAAAATTAAATCAAATTGCCAATCAATTTTATCGAGATATTAAAACTGGAGGTAATTTTAATAAGTCAGGCTCTAATTTATCGAACATACTTTTAAAACCAATTTCCGACAAACTAATAAACTGTTCCGAAATTACATTTATTCCCGATAATATTCTTTGCCAAATTCCATTCGAGGCACTTCCAAACCCTAATACAGGTAATCTTTTGATAAAATCGCATACTATAAGTTATCATTATTCTACTTCGCTATGGAACAAATCAGCGATTAAACAAAATCAAAACCTACCAAGCATTTTAGCCATTGCTCCTATTTTTGAAAACACCACCACCACAATTCAAAAAGCTTTTCGTGAACAACATGCCGAAGACGATTACTTATACAAACTAAGCACCAACGACATTCAACATCTTCCATTTTCGGGTATTGAAACCATAGAAATTTCAAAATTATTTCAGTCAAAAGGATTTTCTAATTCTTTACTAATTAATAAGGAAGCAACTAAAGAACATTTTTTATCATTATCGACTCAATTCACAATAATCCACATTGCCACTCATGGTCATGTTTCTAAAATATCACCGAATAATTCTGGTTTTTTTCTTTACACCAGCGAAAACACCAATGCCACTGGAAATTCAATTGGTTTTGTTAACATGAACGAGATATATAGTTTAGAAACAAATGCTGATTTGGTCGTATTAAGTTCATGTAATTCGGGAGTAGGACTAATATACGAAGGAGAGGGCTTAATGGCTATTCCACGCGGTTTTATATATGCTGGCGTGCCAAATGTAATAGCTTCCCTTTGGAAAGTTCATGATGAAAAAACTAAAGAATTGATGTTGTTTTTCTATCAGCATTTATTAAGTGGAAACTCGTATGCAGAAGCTCTTCGCAATGCAAAACTTGATTGTATAACAAAAGGATATCTACCACTTAACTGGGCTAGTTTTGTGATTATAGGTAGATAACTTTATGTTTATCAAAAGTAGCTATGAATAAACAAATAAACCCAGAGTCAGCAATATAATCACTGAAACGATTGAACCCCAAAAATCAAATTATTTGATTTTTGGGGTTCAATTTTTCTAATTTATTGGTTCTAATTCATTAAATCCGATTCCAATAATCCACCCAAAAAGTTTTTCATATTATCCGAAGCACGGGTTGGAATGTTTGCATTGATTTGAGGTAAATTTAAACCACCTTGAAGCGAGCCAATTTTATAGTTTAAAATTGGAGCTAACTTAGTAGCTAAGTCGTTTCCGGCAACCATTTGCTGAAAAATATATTTTCCCACCAATTTATGAGTGAGCAAATTAATGCTGCCCGAAGCTACAACTGGTTTAATTTCATTTTTAGGAATTGTTACAGCTCCCGTTGAAGTTTGAATAGGGCTATTGGTTAAATTATTCATAATTAAATTAACCACCATTCCTTGAAACTCAGCATCGGTAGCCCCCGATTTGGTGTTGCTTGCTTTTAAATGCGTAGCAAATCCAACCGTATAATTTGCCAAATTTGAAAACAAGGCTTCATTTTGACTGCGAAGTTCTGAAAACGATTGACCACTTAAAGAACCTTCGGGTAAACCAACATTTAACGCAATGCTATCGTATGAAAGAGAAACATTTTTTAACGCCTCCACTTTTTGTGCATCAGTTACTTCTTTTTCGCAAGAAATGGTAAAAATGGCAACTAATGCCAAAACGGTTATGGATAATGTGATTTTTTTCATGATTTTTTATTTTTTTTATAAAATTACTAATAATTTCGTTAGTATTGAAGTTTTGATAAATCAATTTCAAAATTCAATTCAGTTTTATCCGAACAATGTAAAACACATTGGTCGCAAATGCTTAATTCGCCTCGCAAGCGTTTAGCTACCATTTCGTCGATTTGTTTGTGCAACGCTTCGATGCTCACTTTGTTTACAACCTCCATCGCAAAAGCATACATCAACAACATACGAGCATTGCGTTCACAAATACCACGGGAGCGAAGATAAAACATGGCTTCATTATCCAACTGACCAATCGTAGCACCATGACTACATTTTACATCATCGGCATAAATTTCCAAAAATGGCTTTGTACTCACAAAAGCATCATCGGTTAATGCAATATTTTTATTCGACTGAAATGCTTGTGTTTTTTGAGCGTCTGGACGAACAATTACGTGACCATTAAAACAACCCGAAGCTTCATCGTCGACAATTCCTTTATATAATTGACTACTGTTTGAATTTGGTTTTTTGTGATCGATTTTAACGTAGTTATCAACTTTTTGCTTGCGGTCGACCAAATACAAACCATTCACACTAGCCTCGCAATGTTCGCCATCAATAGCTACATTAATAGTATTTCGGGTTAATCCAGCGTTAAACGTTATTGTATTTGTTTTAACACTACTATTGTCGTGTTGACAAATGTAAACACTGTTTACTAAAGTCGATTGAGAATCTTTGTTTTCGAGCTTATAATACTCGGCTAATGCATTTTGTTTAACAACAATTTCGGTTACGTTATTAATAAACGTTTTTCCAAATTTAATGGAGTCGTCGCAGTGAACCAATTTAAGTTGTGCATTTTTCTCAACTATGATTAAATTCCGATTTTGAATTAGTAAATCTTGGTCGGTGTTTACAATATTAACTATTTGCATGGGTTTACTTACCGCTACATTTTCGGGAACATAAATAAAAACACCATCTTGCAAAAAGGCAGTATTTAGCGAAACCATTGGATTAGTTTCGTCTATTGCAATATTTCCTAAATACTTATCCACTATGTCATTATGATAAACCCTTGCATGAGCCAAACTACCAACAATGGTTCCATCGGGAAAAGTAGTTAAGGGTGCATTTTTATGAACATACCAGCCATTTAGAAGTGTAAACATGTACGTGTCGAAATTGTGCACATTACACTTAAAATAGCTTTCAACAGGATTATACGGAGGTGTTTCGAAAAGTAAACTGTATTCATGCTGAATAGTTTCGGATAAGTCGGTATTTTTCCATTGCTCTATTTGATTGCTAGGAAACCCTTTTTCGGAGAAAGCCATTAACGATTTCTGTCTTAACTCTTTAACAATTTGAGAATCATTTTTACATATAATTTCAACATGCTTATTATAGAGCGATATAAGATGTTCTTTTAAGTCAAACGATGTTTGCATAATACAATATTTTACTTTGCTAGTTCCGCTTTAATCCAGTCGTAACCTTTTTCTTCGAGTTCGAAAGCCAATTCTTTAGTACCTGTTTTCACGATGCGTCCTTCATAAAGAATATGGACAAAATCAGGAACAATGTAATCAAGCAATCGTTGATAATGAGTGATGACGATGCTTGAATTTTCGGGCTTACGAAGTTTATTTACGCCACCAGCTACGATTCGTAACGCATCAATATCTAATCCCGAGTCGGTTTCGTCTAACACCGATAATTCAGGTTCGAGCATAGCCATTTGGAAAATTTCGTTTCGTTTTTTCTCGCCCCCCGAAAAACCCTCGTTAACCGACCGATTAGCCAATTTCGATTGCAATTCGAGTAGTTTCTTCTTTTCTTCCATTTTTGATAGAAATTCGGAAGCGGAAAGAGCTTCTAAACCCCGATATTGACGAATTTCATTTACCGCAGTACGCATAAAATTGGTCATACTAACACCCGGAATTTCAACTGGATATTGGAATCCTATAAAAATCCCTTCACGAGCCCTATCTTCAATTGATAATTCGAGTAGATTTTTACCTTTGTAAATAATTTCGCCCTCCGTAACATCAAATATATCACGTCCAGCAATAACCGATGCTAAGGTGCTTTTTCCTGTTCCGTTTGGTCCCATAATGGCATGAACTTCGCCACGGTTAATTTTAAGGTCTAATCCTTTAAGAATTTCCTTTCCGTTAATTGAGGCATGTAGATTTTTTATTTCGAGTAACATGTTTTTTTTATTTAAAGATTGTGTAACTGTTTAATTGTGTAATTGTGTAATTGTGTAACTGTGTGTTTTTATGTTTTTTATTTTATTGATTAACTTTTTAACTCTATCCTTTTA
>CAZFPO010000018.1:33826-39424 GCA_964521105.1 uncultured Lentimicrobiaceae bacterium
TGTGTGTTTTTATGTTTTTTATTTTATTGATTAACTTTTTAACTCTATCCTTTTAACTCTGAACTCATAATTTTTAACTCTGAACTCATAACTTTTAACTCTGAACTCCTTTACCCCACGCTCCCTTCTAAGCTTATTGCTAGTAGTTTTTGTGCTTCAACGGCAAATTCCATTGGAAGTTTGTTTAATACTTCGCGGGCATATCCATTTACAATTAATCCTATTGCTTTTTCGGTGTCGATTCCCCGCTGGTTGCAATAAAAAAGCTGATCGTCGGATATTTTTGAAGTGGTGGCTTCGTGTTCAACAATTGACGATTTGTTTTCACTTCGGATGTAAGGCCAGGTGTGAGCTCCACATTTATCGCCCAAAAGCAAGGAGTCGCACTGAGAAAAATTACGAGAATTAAACGCTTTTTTTCCTACTCTAACCAAACCACGATAACTGTTTTGGCTTTTACCAGCCGAAATACCCTTAGAAATGATAGTGCTTTTACTGTTTTTTCCCAAATGTATCATTTTTGAACCGGTATCAGCCTGCTGATAGTTATTGGTAACTGCTACAGAATAAAATTCACCAACGGTGTTATCACCCAGCAAAATGCAACTTGGATATTTCCATGTAATAGCCGAACCCGTTTCTACTTGAGTCCATGATATTTTTGCTCTATCGCCCTTGCAAATCCCGCGTTTAGTAACAAAATTATAAATACCCCCTTTGCCTTGTTTGTCGCCAGGATACCAGTTTTGAACTGTTGAATATTTTATTTCGGCATCTTTCATGGCAATTAACTCAACAATGGCTGCATGTAACTGGTTTTCATCGCGTTGAGGAGCGGTACAACCTTCCATATAACTCACATAAGCACCTTCATCGGCAATTAATAAAGTTCGTTCAAATTGACCGGTATTTGCAGCATTTATTCTAAAATAGGTGGATAATTCCATAGGACATCTAACCCCTTTTGGAATATAGCAAAACGAGCCATCGGTAAATACAGCGGAATTTAAAGCAGCAAAGAAATTATCGCCCACTGGAACAACCGAACCAATATATTTTTTAACTAATTCGGGATGCTCTTTAATGGCTTCGGTGATAGAACAAAAAATAATTCCTTGTTTGGAAAGTGTATCCTGAAAGGTAGTTTTTACCGAAACACTATCAATAACAGCATCAACTGCCACCCCCGATAATGCCTTTTGTTCGTCGAGCGAGATGCCTAACTTTTTGAATGTATCTAACAATTCAGGGTCAACTTCATCTAAACTATTTAATTGCTTTTTAGGTTTTGGAGCTGAGTAATATATTATTTCTTGAAAATTAATGGGGGGAATATTTAAATGAGCCCATTTTGGTTGCTTCATCGTTAACCATTTTCGATAGGCATTCAAACGAAATTCGAGCATCCATTCGGGTTCTTCCTTCTTTGCAGAAATAAAACGAATAGTGTTTTCGTCTAATCCAACCGGAGCCTGATCGGTTTCGATATCAGTATAAAAACCGTATTTATATTCGTTTTCGGTTACTTCTTTAATGATATCATTTTTATCTTCGGACATAGTAAAAACTTAGATTTGTTTTAAATAATAATGCAAATTTATAAATTAATAAACTCAGTATCTAAAATAAATACCTTTTAATTAATAAATTTTGTTGATTAAACAAACAACTAAATTGTGGTTTTGTTTAGCTTTATCATTAGAACTACCCATTAGAATTTGTTTAAACCCATAATAAGGAAAAATGGAGGTGAGTAGCACCGAACTATCGAATAAAACAAGAATTTGGTTTTTTATCACATGCTTCTACAATAGAACGGTGCGATGCACCTTAGGTTGAATCGTATCATTTTTTCTGTCATTTAACCAGAATCAGTGAACAAATTGCTGAAATGAATAAATATTTCCATATCAAGTTGTTGAGATGATTTAAAACGAACATTTATTTTGGTTTAAGCTGCTCTTTCAGAGCGAAGTTTACTCCTTATATCTTCAGCCCAGAAGCCATGCTTCTGGTTTAAGTAAATTCAGGCTTTCAGCCTGATAAATTTTTTCATCAGCAGAGTCTCCGAACGAGACACTGTTGTTTAACACATAATCAGCGATAGCTTCGCTGAAATTACAAATTTTTCATTTTACCCTTTTATTCACTGAAGGGAAATGAAAAATTTTTAAATGAATGCAAAAAAAGCCAATTTCACCCCCCTGCCTCTAATGAGAACATGTTTTTTACGGAGCAAGAAAATGAAACTTTACAAATTTTAAATCAAAACTCCCTATATTTTTTTTTCAGCAGAGTCTCCGAACGAGACACTGTTGTTTAACACATAATCAGCGATAGCTTCGCTGAAACGATTATGCCGATTTAAATAATAATATAGTCCAATTTCTCCGTCTTTTTGGTGGATCAATCTAATATTTATTATTAATATCGGCATAAAACAAATTAGAATTTGTATTGCTTCATTGGTTTATATGCAAATTCAATTTAGTATTGCCATCATTTACAAATTTTTTTGGATAATTTGTTAATTTATTTGATAATTAAAAAATATTTACTTTATTTGTATTACAATATTATTAGTTCATAACCTATGTGAAAAATAATATTGCAAGCATCTTATTAACAGATTACTAAGTCTATTTTTGATAAATTTTAAATTAAAAATGGGACTGAAAGGGCGAAGCTATAAAGAGTTTAGAGTTTAGAGTTTAGAGTTCAGAGTTTGAAAGTTAAAAGTTTGTTTATGGGAAAGAGTATTATATATAACAAAAGTTTTGGGTTTGCAATTAAAATTGTGGAGACCTATAAGTACTTAAATAACGAAAAGCACGAGTTTGTGATGTCGAAGCAATTATTAAAATGTGGTACGTCAATTGGTGCGAATGTTTCGGAAGCATCTAAAGGACAATCGGATAAGGATTTTGTTTCTAAAATGTCAATTGCATTAAAAGAAGCTAATGAGTGTTTGTTTTGGATTGATTTACTTTCAGCTACTTATTTTTTAACTTCGGAAAAGGCAGATGAACTTTCGGTTGATTGTAAAGAAATTCTGAAAATTTTATCTTCTATAATATTAACAATGAAAAACAGGATTTCAGATAAGAGTTTTAAGAGTTAAGAGTTTGAAATTAAAAGTTAAAAAGTTTGAAAGTTTGAAGTTTATAAAGTGAGATGTGTCACCCCTTTGGGGGTTAGGGTAGCGATGGGAGAGTTTAGAGTTTTGGTGGTTGGTAATTGAGATTTCCATAGTAAATTATGATAAAAGCGGAATATATTTTACATAGAAATCAGGAGCGGATAAAGCTGGTTTTTGGTTTTGATGATGCTATAAAAGCTAAAGTACGAAGTATTGTGGGTTCGGCATGGAGTCAGACCAACAAGGCTTGGTTGGTTCCAAATAATGCAGAAACAAGGGTTCAGTTAAAGATGTTGTTCCCTGAATTGGTATTGCCACTCATCGACAAAGAAACTCCAAAAGATGCTGGGGTTGATGTTTCTGAAAATAGTGAGTTTGTTTTTTATAAAAACGAATATTCGATGCGAAATAAAATTCGTATTTTGGTGAATTATAAACATATACGAATAAAATGTCCGAAAAACGACAAAGATCTTCAGTTTTTTAAAAGTATAAAATATTGCTATTGGCGACCCGAAGGTTTTTATTGGGAAATGCCCAATAGTGAGGATAATTATGAAATGGTAAACATCTATTTTGGCGATAGGATTGATAGTTTTGAAGTAGACGACTCTGTGCCTGTTCGCAAAAAAGCCGAGATAAAACCATTTGTTTTTGATTTAAAAAACAAAATCATTGAAGCAGAAGGGATTAAACAAATAAATGATTTAATCATAATGTTTCGCAAGTGGATGGAACATAAACGCTACGGAGAATCTACCATCAATACTTATAGTGAAATTGTGCGTATATTTTTAAAATTTACCCATCCAAAGCCTCCTCATGAGGTAGATGCTGATGATATGGTTTGTTTTGTGAATGATTACATTATACCAAATAAATTGAGTTATTCGTATCAAAATCAGGCGATTAATGGAGCTAAAATATTTTTCAGAGAAGTGATAAAGAGTAGATTAGATGTAGAAAAATTTGAGCGTCCCCGCAGGGAACATAAATTGCCAAATGTATTGAGTAAGGAGGAGGTTAAAGCTATTTTAAACAGTTTAACTAATGTAAAACACAAATCGATGTTGAGTTTGATATATGCCTGCGGATTGCGTCGAAGCGAATTGCTTAATTTAAAGACAACCAGCGTGGACTCGAAGCGAGGAGTTTTATATATTTTAAATTCTAAGGGGAAAAAAGATAGAGTTATTCCAATATCGGAAAAAACAGTTGAGATGTTGCGAGATTATTATAAAAAATATAGACCTAAAAACTGGTTGTTTGAGGGACAACAAGCAGGAGAGCAATACAGTGAAACTAGTTTGCAAAAAGTTTTGAAGTTGGCATTGGTAGAAGCAAAAATAAAGAAACCTGTTACCCTTCATTGGTTGCGCCATTCGTATGCTACTCATTTGCTCGAAAGTGGCACCGATTTAAGATTTATACAAGAGTTGTTGGGACACAAAAGCTCGAAAACAACCGAGATATATACTCATGTAAGCACCAAGAGTTTACAGAAGATAAAATCGCCATTTGACGATTTATAAAAATTTGATTAATGTTTTTTTAAATACGGCTTATAATTCAGAAAAGAACCACTAAACCATTGCAAAATGAGAATTTTAATAAAAACAAAAATAATGTCAGCGTTAAAAAACAAGCTCTATTTAGTATTTTTAATTTTCTTTTCGACAACCGTTATTGCTCAGGATACAATAAATAGCACCTTTAAATGGGGTATTGAATATGATTTGATGGCACCCAGAATAGGAGCTTGGAATAGTGTAAACATAAACGGATATATTGGTAAAGGTTACTTGAAGTATTCATTAATTTTTGCTCATATAAACATTTCCAATAAACACTTAACCGATGAGTCATTTACGAAAGATAATCTTAATGCTTTTGGATACAGATTTGAAGTATTTTCCCGAAAATAAATGAAAAGATTGAGCACTGGGTTAATACTGATTTATAGTATGCATGAAGTTACCACAGTAACAAATAATCAAGATGGACATTTTAATACATTTATTATTGGAGTACCGTTTGGGTATACATGGGTATTATGGAATCATTTAACCATAAATCCGAATATAAGTGTTTTAATACCATTAACGAATAGAACTGTTAAAATTGGAATAGATGAGGTGCAACAGGCGCCATGGGGACTTGAGCCAGGCATAAGGATTGGATATAGATTTTAAGCAAGTTTATTTTACATAAATAGGAAGAATAGGAGTTCGGTTTTCATTATTTTTTTGAAACATAAAAAATCAAGAAACAGACGATTAGCATTTAATTTGGGAAGGAATTGAATAAAAAAAATTAAATATGAAATTTTATATTAAAAAAAAATTATATTTGCTTAAAAATAAAGTGCATCATGATAGGACTTAAAAGTAAACAAACCCTTCCATTTTGGATGTATATGTGTACCTTTGGGGTTGAAAAGGTGTTCTTATAAAAGCGTT
>CAZFPO010000019.1:0-18960 GCA_964521105.1 uncultured Lentimicrobiaceae bacterium
GTAATTGTTGCTGTAAGCCACAAACCATACTTCGATTTAAATAATGATTATTTCAAATCAATCACAAAACCAAATGCCGTATTTTACGATGTAAAAGGAATTTTTAGAGGTAAAGTGAAAGATTTTGAATATTTAAGCTTATAAATTTATACTATTTTTAAACAGTCGGCGTTTGATTTTTCAAAAACCGACTGTTTTTACTTAAATAAAAGGCATGAAAATTCTTGTTACTGGAGGCACTGGATATATTGGATCTCATACGGTTGTGGAGTTACTTCAACAAAAATATGAGGTCATCATTGCCGATAATCTATCGAACTCCGAAAAAAATGTGGTAAAAAAAATAAATGAAATTTGCGATTCAAAAGTTCCTTTTGAAAATGTTGATTTTACAGTTATAGATGAAGTTTCGGCACTTTTTGACAAATATCCAGACATTGAAGGTGTTATTCATTTTGCTGCATTCAAATTTGTTGGAGAATCGGTTAGCCAACCGCTTAAATATTATCACAATAATTTATGTTCGTTATTAAATTTGCTTCAGCAAATGAAACTACGAAATATTAAAAATTTAGTTTTTTCATCCTCTTGCACCGTTTATGGTCAACCTGAAAAACTTCCTGTTAGCGAAAATTCGCCAGTTCAACCGGCTATGTCGCCTTACGGAAATACAAAACAAATTTCGGAAGAAATAATTTCCGATTTTATTCAATCTCAAGAAGATTCTAAAGCCATCGCATTGCGATATTTTAATCCGATTGGGGCTCACGAATCGGCATTAATTGGCGAATTGCCTATTGGTGTTCCTCAAAATTTGGTTCCTTATATCACCCAAACAGCTATTGGAATACGACCGAAACTGCAAGTTTTTGGCGGAGATTACAACACCCTTGATGGTACCTGTATTCGTGATTACATTCATGTTGTTGATTTGGCAAAAGCCCATATTTCAGCCTTGGAACGAATGATCCAAAACAAAAGTAAAAATCGATTTGAAGTGTTTAACATTGGTACAGGCTTGGGTTTTAGCGTGTTGGAAATTGTAAAAACTTTTGAAAAAATAAGTCGTCAAAAATTAAATTACGAAATTTTTGAACGCAGAGCAGGAGATATCGAAAAAGTATGGGCAGATACCTCCTTGGCAGAAAAAGAACTGGGTTGGAAAGCCGAAAAATCACTCGACGACATGCTACTTTCGGCTTGGAATTGGGAACAAAAATTACATCAACAGAAAAACAATAACTAATATGAAAAAAATATTAATCACCGGTGGAGCCGGTTTTATCGGGTCACACGTAGTTCGTCTTTTTGTGAATAAATATCCCGAAATTGAAATTTTTAATTTGGATAAATTGACTTATGCAGGCAATTTACTCAATTTAACCGACATCGAAAACAGACCAAATTATACCTTTATTAAAGGAGATATTGTAGATGCCGATTTTATTGAAAATTTATTCAAAACACATCGCTTTGATGGCGTAATTCATTTGGCAGCCGAATCGCATGTCGATAGATCCATCAGTGGACCCATGGAATTTATTTTCACTAATATAATTGGAACTGCAAATTTATTGAATGCCAGCCGATTGATTTGGGATGATTTTACCAGCAAACGTTTTTATCATATTTCTACGGATGAAGTTTATGGTTCATTAGGCGATGAAGGTGCTTTTACCGAAACCACAGCGTATGACCCACACAGCCCTTATTCAGCATCAAAAGCATCATCGGATCATATTGTACGTGCTTATTTCCACACTTATGGATTACCCGCTGTAATTTCAAATTGCTCGAATAACTATGGTCCAAATCAATTTCCCGAAAAATTATTGCCTTTGATGATAAACAACATTCGTTTAAATAAAGCACTTCCTGTTTATGGCGAAGGTAAAAATGTGAGAGATTGGTTGTACGTTGAAGACCACGCTAAAGCAATAGATACTATTTTTTGGAAAGGTATAATTGGCGAAACATACAATATTGGCGGTAACAACGAATGGTTTAACATCGATTTAGTAAAAAAACTTTGCGAAATAATGGACAAAAAATTAAATCGAAATGTTGGTGATTCTGAAAAATTGATTACTTACGTAAAAGACCGAGCAGGTCACGATTTACGATACGCAATTGATGCCACAAAAATTAAAAGAGAATTAGGTTGGGAGCCATCTATAAAATTTGACGAAGGATTTGAGCAAACCATAAATTGGTATTTATCAAATTCCGAATGGCTCGAAAATGTTACCAGTGGCGATTATCAAAAATACTACGACAAGTAGTATTCAAAATAATTTTCACCATCTAAGAGAAGGATTTTGTAGAAATACAAAAATAAAATATAAAAAAGGCAAGGTTTTAAAAATAAAATACTTACCTTTGCAACCCCAAATTATTTATGGTTTTGAATACTTTAAAAGAATATATCATTAATTTTGTGGGTTTAAAACCTGGTCGTCATACATTTGAATACTTGATTACCAGCACGTTCTTTGAAGCAATGCAATCGGAAGAAGAATTTAATACAAATATTAATTTAACGTTAGAACTCGATAAACAAGCTAATTTATTAACTCTAAATTTTGTATTTTCAGGCACATTATCAACTATTTGCGACCGTTGTGCCGACCCCTTAGAAATACCCATTAAAATTAATGAAAATTTGTATTTTAATATTTCTGAGAGTGAAACTTCCAGTGATGACGAAGATGTTTTATTTTTGTCTACTTCCGATTACGAAATTGATATTAGTCAGTTTGTGTACGAGTTTATAATGGTTTCAATTCCAATGAAACGTGTTCACTTAACTGATTCCGATGGTAAAAGTTATTGTAATCAAGAAACAATAAAACGACTTGAAGAAACAATACCTAAAAGCATTGATCCCCGTTGGGAAGTACTGAATAAATTAAAAAATAAAAATTAATAAAAACGTTAAAAATAAATAGTCATGCCAAATCCAAAACGTAGACACTCATCAACCAGAAGAGACAAACGCAGAACTCACGATAAAGCAATTGAGCCTCAGTTATCAAACTGTTCAAATTGCGGGTCAGCACACTTGTATCATACAGTTTGCCCCGAGTGTGGATATTATAGAGGTAAATTAGCGGTTGAAAAAACAGCTACAGCCTAAATGTTTTAAATGACAGTTCTTATGGGCTGAAAACAACGTTAAACATTACTGAAAAAGATAATATTTTTTTCAGTAGTGTTTTTGTTGTTTTATATTTTCCAAATTGTCTTTAATAATTAATAAAAAAACAATATGTCAAAAATACAAGCAGCTATAACCGGAATACATGGTGCCCTACCCGAATATATTCTTACAAATGAGGAGCTTAGCACTATGGTTGATACTACCGATGAATGGATAATGACACGTATTGGGATAAAAGAACGTAGAATTCTAAGAAATCCAAATGAAGCAACATCACATATTGGTGCAGAAGCTGTTGCTGGTTTGTTAAAAAAAACGGGAACAAAACCCGAAGAAATTGACTTACTTATTTGTGCTACAGTTACTCCCGATATGCAGTTTCCAGCTACTGCAAATATTATTAGCGACAAAGTAGGAATTAAAAATGCATTTAGTTACGACATTAATGCAGGCTGTTCTGGTTTTGTTTATGCTTTAGCAACTGCTTCAAAATTTGTTGAAACGGGTGGTTACAAAAAAGTAATCGTAGTTGGTGCCGAAAAAATGTCTTCTATTGTTGACTATACCGATAGAGCAACTTGTCCGATTTTTGGCGACGGTGCTGCTGCTGTATTACTTGAACCAAACACTGAAGGATTTGGAATTCAAGACATGATTTTACAATCAGATGGTATTGGCAGGGTTCATCTTCACCAAAAAGCAGGTGGCTCATTAAAACCAGCTTCTCACGAAACAGTGGATGCTCGCGAACATTTTATATATCAAGAAGGTCAACCTGTTTTTAAATGGGCTGTATCGAAAATGGCTGATGTTTCCGTTGAAATTATGGAACGTAACGGACTAACTTCAAACGATATTGCTTGGTTAGTGCCACATCAAGCAAATTTAAGAATTATCGATGCAGTTGCCTCTCGAATGAAACTCGACCCAGCTAAGGTTATGATTAATATCCAAAAATTTGGTAACACAACCTCAGCTACAATTCCTCTTTGTATGTGGGAATGGGAAAACCAACTTAAAAAAGGCGATAATATTGTACTCTCATCTTTTGGAGCTGGTTTTACCTGGGGAGCAATTTATCTTAAATGGGCTTACTAATAAGCATTTATCCTAAAATATTTAAAGGCAAAATCATTATTTTGCCTTTTTTTTATTTTCTTATCTAAAATGTTATAAATTTGTCAAGTGTTATTCGTAAAAATATTTATACCTGATGCTATAATTTTTATATTATAAACCTGGTTAAAACATATTTAATTTTTAAACTCATAAATTAAATCATTAAAATATTCAAAAAATAACACTAAAACTTGAACCCTTAAATGCCATTTTAATATGAGGAAAAATTTTGACCCAGTAGAAAATTTTAATCGAACTAAAAAAATTGTTGGATATGTTCCACGCAAAAAAGCTACCCAAAAAAATTATGATGAAATTGGTTTCATGTCGGGACTTGAAGTTCATCAACAATTACTAACTGAAAAAAAACTTTTTTGTAACTGTCCAGCAGGAATTTTTCAAAAATCCGACGATTACGATGCTGAAATTATACGACACATGCGTCCCACGCTTAGTGAACTTGGCGAATATGATGGCACCGCTTTAATGGAATTTAAAACACGGAAAAATATAATTTATAAAATTAAAAACAAAACAGCTTGCACTTACGAAGTTGACGACACCCCTCCATTTCCTATAAATCGCGAAGCTCTTGAGAAAGCTATTTGTATTTCGTTGTTAAGCAAGCTAAATATTGTTGGCGAAGTACACATTACTCGTAAACAATACCTCGATGGAAGTATTCCAACCGGTTTTCAACGAACAGCAATTATTGGAGTTGAAGGCTCAATTCCCTTAAAAAACAAAACGGTGCGTTTGATTCAATTAAGTATCGAAGAGGATTCCTGCAGAGAAGTTTCCGACATTGGACATGTTCGTATATACCGAACTGACCGATTGGGAATGCCATTAATTGAAACCGTTACCTACCCCGATATGGTAAATCCTGATGAAGTTATGGAAGCATGTAACTATATCCGCTTTTTAAATCGAAGTACTGGAATGGTTCGAACAGGAATTGGGGCTGGTCGCGAAGATGTTAACGTAAGTTGTAAGGGCGGAACTCGAGTGGAAATTAAAGGTGTTGCTCACACAAAATGGATTCCCGAACTTACTCACAACGAATGTTATCGCCAATGGGCTTTACTTAAAATAAAAGCAAATTTACTCGAACGTAAATTAGATATAGCAAATTGGAAAATTAAACATAAAACAATTGAATATTCTTTAATAGATTCAAATTATAAACCAATTGTTGATGCAGAAAAAAATGAAAATAAACTAATTGCGATAGCTCTACCAGGATTTAAAGGAATTCTTTCTCACTTTACACAACCTAATCAATCGTTTGCTAATGAAATATCGGACAGATTAAAAGTAATTGCTTGTCTCGAAAAACCCAATATGCTTCACTCTGAAGAAATGTATTCTGTTTTAGAGACAGAGCATTGGGATAAAATAGCTCAAAAACTTTCTGCTAACGAAGAAGATGCACTAATGCTCATTTGGTCGTCAGACGATGATATAAAAACTGCGTTAGAAACCATTGAAGAACGCTGTTTAATGGCATTTAATGGGGTTCCAAACGAAACCCGTAAATCGCTAAAAGATGGAACAACTATTTTTGAACGAGTTTTACCTGGTGCCGACCGCATGTACCCCGACACCGACTCTGTTCCCATTCCATTAGAGGATAGTTATCTTGATAGCTTATCCGAAAAACTTCCAAATGAAATCATTGAAAGATTCAATCAAATGAAAAAATGGAATATACCTGAAGATACTTATACTTTCATTTTTAAGAAAAACTTATATCCTTTAATTGAACGTATTGTGTCAGAGCTGGATATAAATCCAGTATTTGTAGGAACTTTCCTTGGTCACACCGTGAAATTTGTTGAAGGTCATTACAAACCAGTTAGTAAATTTTCGTACGAAAAAGTTTTCGAGCTATTCCAGTATTTATCCAATAAAGGATTACACTTAAACTTGGCAAAACGAATGATGCCATTAGCATATCAATATCCCTTAATGGATTTTGATTCAATTATCGACAGCCTAAAATTTCAAAAGAAAAATGAGACTGAATTAGTTGAAAAGATTCACTTTTTAGAAGAAAAATACGAGAAAATAAAAATTAAAAATAATGCTGGGGCAAAAACACGATGGATAATGGGGCAAATTAATAAAATTGCAATTGGAAACATCGATTTGGCTGAGTTAGAAAACAATATTTCGAAATAATATTAAATTATTGAAACAATCATGAGTGAAGATATTTTTCAAGGATACAAAGGAGAAGCTTTAGCCGTTCTAAAAAAATTTAATGTTAGAGTATGGGGGCAAGCTACTATTAATACAAAACGTGGTATTTTTACAGGAACCGTTTTACCACGCTCGGAAAATGATGACGACAAACACATTGTATTAAAAATTATTACAGGGTATAACGTTGGAATTGATACCGATACCATAATAAATATGGAAGAAACAGGTTATAAAAAAGCCAATTATAAAATTCCAGAAAAGGAATTTCCATATACCAAAGGTTTGCCAAAAGTAAAATTACTTGGTACTGGTGGCACCATTGCTTCGCGACTAGATTACCGAACTGGTGCAGTAATTCCTGCATTTTCTCCAGGTGAATTATACGGTGCTGTTCCTGAATTGGCAGATATTTGCAATCTTGAAACAGAAAAACTTTTTGCTGTTTTTAGCGAAAATATGGGTCCTGAACAATATAAAAAATTAGCTATTGCCATTGGTGAAGAAATAAAAAAAGGAACAAAAGGAATTGTAATCGGACACGGAACCGACACCCTTTCTCACACCGCTGCTGCATTAACATTTATGGTTCAAAACTCTCCAATTCCAATAGTTTTAGTTGGTTCGCAACGGTCTTCCGACCGACCTAGCTCCGATGCCGCTCTAAACCTTATGCACGCTACGACTGCTGCGGGTCATGGAGATATTGCAGAAGTAATGGTTTGTATGTTTGGACCAACATCTGATGAATACGGATTTTTACACCGAGGAACTCGCGTTAGAAAAATGCATTCATCGTATCGCTCAACTTTCAGAACTTTAGGCGATACTCCATTAGCTACCGTTACTAGGGCTGGCGTAAAACCAATAAAAGATAGCTATAATCATCGTCGAAATGACACTAATGTAATTATTAAACCTTATTTTGAAGAAAAAGTTGCCATCATTTACTATTATCCAAATATGCAACCCGACATGATCGACTCCCTTGTAGATAATGGATATAAAGGCATTATTATAGCTGGAACAGGCTTGGGTCATGTAAACAAACCCCTTTATCCAGCAATTAAACGTGCGCAAGCCAAAGGAGTACACATGTTTATGGCGGTTCAAACTATGTGGGGCTATTGTCACATGTTTGTTTACGATACTGGTCGCGACTTAATGGCTGCTGGAATTGTACCTGCCTCTAACATGCTTCCTGAAACAGCATATATTAAACTTGGCTGGGTTTTAGGACAAACAAACGACCCCGAAGAGGTTAAGCGAATGATGTTAACTCCTATTAATGACGAAACAACCGAACGAGAACCATACAACGGTTATTTAATTTTCCAAGGTGGTGTTCCTGAAGTGGAAGAATTTGTAAAAAAAGTACATAAATAAATTATTGAACCATATTATACAAAAAAGAGTTTGTCAAGTTGACAAACTCTTTTTTTGTATAAATATTTGAGATTATTCTTCGCTTTTAATTCTCATTTTATAGAAAGATCTCCAAACAAAAATTAGAGCAATAACTAAAAATACTAATCCTACATAAGGAGCTGCATCTCTAAAATTTTCAGAAATGGCAATTTCCATTGCTAATAAACCAAAAAGAGTAGTAAACTTAATGATAGGATTTAAAGCTACTGATGATGTGTCTTTAAATGGATCTCCAACAGTATCACCTACCACACAAGCATCGTGCAAAGGAGTTCCTTTTTCTTTTAAATCAACCTCTACAACTTTTTTGGCATTATCCCACGCTCCACCAGCATTTGCCATAAATATTGCTTGGAATAAACCAAATACAGCAATTGAAATTAAATAGCTAACAAAAAGAGCTACAGCATTATTTCCACCAATACTTGATGGTGATGACAAACAAGCGAAAGCTAACGCAAAAAAGAAAATTCCAATAAAAATATTAAACATTCCTTTTTGAGCATATTGAGTGCAAATTTTAACCACTTCAACTGATTTTGCAGTATCCGCTTTTTTAGGAGCACTTGGGTCAAGATTAATATTTTTTTTGATGTATTCAACTGCTCTGTAAGCACCCGTTGTAACTGCTTGCATTGATGCACCAGTAAACCAATAAATAACAGAACCACCTAATATAAATCCTAATATTGAATATGGATTTAAAAGGTTTAAAATTTCTTCGGGTTTAACACCCAAGGTTTTTTCAATCATTAAAATTAATGAAAAAATCATAGTGGTTGCTCCAACTACTGCTGTTCCTATTAAAACGGGCTTAGCTGTAGCTTTAAAAGTATTTCCTGCACCATCGTTTGCTTCCAAATAGTATTTTGATTTTTCCCAGTCGGGTTTAAAGCCAAAATCTCTTTCAATTTCTTTTGAAGCAGTTTCTTTATCATCTTCAATTAACGATAGTTCATAAACCGATTGAGCATTATCTGTTACTGGTCCGTAGCTATCAACTGCAATTGTAACAGGTCCCATGCCCAACATACCAAAAGCCACCAAACCAAATGCAAAAATTGATGGATATACCATTATTCCGTCAAGCCCAAAAGTACTTGCATAATAAGCAGCAAACATTAAAACAAAAAATATCATACCTTTCCAAAAAGCACTGAAATTTCCGGCTACTAAACCCGACAAAATAACTAAAGATGAACCACCCTCACGTCCAGCTCTAACTATTTCGTTCACATGAATTGATTTTGGCGAAGTAAATATTTTGGTGAACTCAGGAATAATAGCTGCACCTAATGTTCCACAACTAATAATTGAGGATAAAATCCACCACATATCGGTATTCCCATTCAAATCGGGGATAAGAATATATGAAGCAATAAATGTAACGGCAACCGAAAGTAAAGACGTAATCCATACTAATGAAGTTAGAGGAGCTTCAAAATCTAAATCATCTTTACCCGAATATCTGGCATTACTAATAAATCCATTTATCCAAAATGCAAATACAGAAGTTAATATCATTAAAATACGCATTACAAAAATCCAAACAAGCAACTCCACTTGAAGTAAAGATGTTAAAACAGTATCCATTCCGAGTGCTGCTCCACCAACCGCTAATAAGATAAAAGAAATCAAAGCAACTCCAGTAACGCCATAGGTTTCAAAACCATCGGCAGTAGGACCAACAGAATCACCGGCATTGTCGCCAGTACAATCGGCTATAACACCAGGATTGCGAGGATCATCTTCACCAATTTTAAAAACTACTTTCATCAAATCAGAACCTATGTCAGCAATTTTTGTAAAAATTCCTCCAGCAATACGAAGTGCTGATGCTCCCAATGATTCGCCAATAGCAAAACCAATAAAACATGCTCCTGCTAAATCGCCAGGCATAAACAACAAAATAATAAGCATTAACATCAACTCAACACAAATCAAAACAACACCGATGCTCATCCCTGCATTTAAAGGAATATTTAACAATTTTAATGGATCCCTTTTTAACGAAGCAAATGCCATTCGCGCATTAGCAAGCGTATTCATCCTGATTCCAAAGGCTGCTACTGTATATGAACCCAATATTCCAACTATTGTCCAAGATAATATCAATAATACTCCACCAATTCCAAACAACGATTCTCCATTGTGACCTTTTGCTAAAAATCCAAAATACCCAGCCACTGCTGCACCAATAAACAAAAATAATATGGCTAAGAACTTTCCTTGTTGCTTTAGATAGGCTTTACACGTACTATAAATAACGTCGGCAATATCTAACATCGATTTATGAGCAGGTAATTTTTTTACTTTCATAAATTGATACAAACCAAATAATAGCCCCAAGGTTGTTATAATAAAACCATAATACAATAAATTTTGGGATTTAATCTCTTCGGGAATTTTCAAATCTGCCTCACTGGCAAAAATGAATATCGGAGAAAATATTAAAAACAATAAACTTAAAATTACATTTTTTTTCTTCATAAATTTCTTTTTTATTTGTTTTACGGATTGGTTAACCTATTTTTATTTATTTTTTCAATTTTGGACTGCAAAATTATGATTTTTTTACAATTCTTTATACCTTTAACAATATGATTTTTAACATGTATTATAATAGAACCAAAAAATTAACTAATTAATTGGATGCAATTTTTAATACAAAGTTATTATACTGAAACTTTTTATATAAGGTTTCAAACAAACTAAACAATAGCAAAAAAACATGTTCAATTTTTGAAATAATTGAAGTCAAAAATCTATTTTTTAATAAAATCTTTCATTTTAACTTCTACAATAGTTCCAAATTTTTCCAAAGATTTTTTGTCAATTTTGCTAAAATCTCCTGATATTGTAATTACAATTGATTTGTTTTTTATAAACTTTTTATATGTTTTTACAATATCCTCAAAGCTCATTGTTTCAAATATTTTAATTTGATTTTCGCGAGGATCTGATTTGTATCCCAAAAATTTCCAATTACTAATAACCGAACTAACATTTCTGAAATCGGGGTTTTGCGTATGAATTTGCTGCATTAACCCTCTTTTTATTACATCCATGCGTTCGGGTTTTTCGGGCATGTTGGTAATAAGATTATACAACGCTTCGGTTCCCTCAACCACTTTATCGTTTTGAGTTCCAAGATAAGCAAATAAATAGCCTTTTGATGTTTGAATACTTGGATTTGAATAATAAGCATACGCCGAGTATCCTAAGGAGCGAAACTCACGAATTTCTTGAAATACAATAGAACTCATTCCACCACCAAAATATTCATTAAAGCCTTTCAACATCGCTTTGTCAGTTAAATCAGAAACTTCACCATTACAAAATAAATATATTTTACTTTGAATCGCTTTGGGATTATTATAAATATAAACCGTAGGTTTTGAAAATGTTTCAACATTTTTTTCTTCAAAATATGCTGCTTGAGGGGTTTGAGCAAAAGGAATAATATTTACGATTGTTTTTTTAACATCATTTTCATATAAACCTCCAATATAGTGAATTTCAACCTCATATAGTAATATTTCTTTAAATAGATTAATCAATTCTTGACCTTTTAATTTTTTTATTTCTTTAGCATTCAATTTATCCAAATAGTCAGATTTATTTTTAAATTTTGCATATTCCGAAAGGGCATCGCCAATCATTTCAGCATCGCCCATTAGCTGTTTAACCGATGCCTTTTCTTCTTCCACAAATTTTTTAATTGGTTTTTCGTCTGCAACTGGCTTACTTAATAATTCGGCTACAAGATTTAATGTTTCGGATAATTTATTATCAAATCCATCAATAGAAATAGTAGTGTAGTTTTCGCTCGACCAAATAGTTAACGTTGCACCTACATTTTGAAATGCAGCTTTTAATTGTTGCAAATTTTTATCTTTTGTTCCAATATAATTCATATAATTGGCTGCAAATTCATATTTTTTATTTTTTGCACTACCCACTTTATATTTAATTGTTAATGAAAAAACCTGATTATATGGGTTTGGAGTATGATAATACTCTATCCCTTTTCGCAATTCACTATAACTCACATCTTTTTTAAAATCAACAAATTTTGGTTTTAATGTAACTTCGGGCAGGTTATTAATATACTTTGCATATTCCGATTTTTCGTTATTGTTTTTGGGAATAACAGGCTTCCAATCGGGTTTTTCAATTTTATCTTTTTTAGGAAAGCCCATTTTTGAATTAAAAATTAGGTAATTGTTTGTAAAATATTTATTGGCTACTCTTACAATATCAGCTTTGGTTATTTTATTAATTTTATCTGGTTCCGACAAGATGTCTTCCCAACTTCGTCCTTGAGTAAATCCTTGAATTAACAACATGACTCGTCCGTTAGTAGATTCTAATTGTCGTTCAATTGTTTTGCGGTAATTTAGCTTAATTCCTTCTAAAAGTTCATCGCTAAATTCTCCTTTTTTTAGCATTTCAATTTGTTGTAATACAAGTTGTTCTGCCGATTCTAACTTTTGTCCAACTATTTTTGGAGCAAAAAATACAATCATGGAGCCTAAATCATTATTTAGCATCGGTTGTGATTGAGCCATCAGAATTTTATTATCGTTAACAAGCTTGTTTAAAAACCCTGTTTCGCCCTGATTAAATAATAATTCCGAACATAAATCTAAAATTAACTCATCGGGATGATTATTGGGTACTGCTCTAAAAGCCATTATACCAATTGCAATAGGCGTTAATTTTACATTTACCTCCTCGCGACCAACAAAAGGTTTTTCGTCATAAACAGGAAATTTAGGAACTTCGCGACTGGTCCAACTTCCAAATTTTTCATTAATTATAGGTTTGATTTTTTCCGAATCGAAATTTCCCGTTAATATTAAAGCCATATTATTTGCCACATAATACGTTTTAAAAAACTCCATCATTTTTGACAATCGAGGATTTTTTAAATGCTCGGTAAAGCCCACAATTGGTTGTTGCCCATACGGGTGATTTTTATATAATTGCTTTAAAAATGCCTCGTATAAAACCGAAAAAGGATTGTCGGCATACATGTTTTTTTCTTCATACACAGTTTCTAATTCGGATTGAAACAAACGAAAAACTGGATTTCGAAAGCGTTCAGCATAAATATCCAGCCACTTTTCAATTTGGTTTGCTGGAAACGAATTGAAATAAACCGTTTGCTCTTCGGAAGTATATGCATTTAATCCTGTTCCACCAATATTTTGTAATATTAAATCAACTTCGTTTGGTATTGCAAAATCAGATGCTTTAATAGACAGCTGGTTTATATGCAATTGAATTGCTTTTCGTTCAACCTCATTTGTAGTTTGTGATAAATTATCGTATAGCATAGAGATTGAATCGAGATAAATTTTCTCGGTAGACCAATTTAAAGTACCTATGCGATCGGTTCCTTTAAACATCATGTGTTCAAAGTAATGCGCAATTCCCGTTGCATCTTTTGGGTCGTTTTTCCCTCCCGCATTAACTACCACGGCACCAAATATTTCGGGTTTACTGTGATCTTCGTTTAAATAAACTGTTAACCCATTGTTGAGCTTGTATTTTGTAACCGATAAATATGGATTAATTTGAGCACTTAATACACTAAATAATCCTAAAAATAGAAAAATTGAAAAAAAGCGTTTCATGTGATTTTTTTTTTATTGTTCATGCAAACGTACAAAAAATAACACTAAATAATCATTATTATTTGCATCTTTTTGTTAAGTTTGTAAAAAAACAATGGCATGCAAAAAGTGCTTTTAATCGATAATTATGATTCGTTTGTTTACAATTTAAAACAACTTTTAGACGAAAGTGGATTATGTGAAACTACCATTGTTTTAAATGATAAAATTGATTACAAAACAGCGAAGCTTTTTGATAGAATTTTAATTTCCCCTGGACCAGGATTACCTTTTGAGGCTGGTTCAAGCATTGAAATCATTAAAAAACTATATCTTTCTCATCCCATTTTGGGTATTTGTTTAGGATGTCAGGCAATTACTGAAGTTTTTGGAGGAAAATTATTTCAATTAGATAAAATTTATCACGGACATCAATCCGAAATCATTCGAACTAACTCCGATGAACCCTTATTTATTAATATTGCCCAACGCTTTAAAGCAGGGCGATATCATTCGTGGGGAATAGATATTCCAATTAATTCCGAACTGCAAATTACTTCTAAAACCGAGAGTGGTCTTGCCATGTCGGTTCGACACAAAAAATATAATGTTTGCGGACTACTTTTTCATCCCGAATCAATTATGACTCCTGCTGGTAAAACAATGATTGAAAATTGGATAAAATATACTTAGGTTTTATTCCGACTTAAACTCCCCACCTTTTATCCAATCGATAATATTTTGAGAATCAGGTTTTATTCTTGGATTAATCATCGTTACTAATTTTCCATTTTCATCGATTAAATATTTTTGAAAATTCCACGAAACTTTTGAATCCATCACATTATTTAACGATTTTGATGTAAGCCATTTATAAATTGGGTGCATTTTATCACCCGTAACATCAATCTTCGACATCATTGGAAATGTAACTCCATACGTTGTTTTACAAAAAGAAGCTATTTCTTCATCTGTACCGGGCTCTTGGCTCAAAAAGTTATTTGCTGGAAACCCAATAATTATAAAATTAGAGGAAGAATATTCACTGAAAAGCTTTTGTAGAGCTTCGTATTGCTTCGTAAAACCACATTTTGAAGCAACATTAACTATCATTAGTTTTTTACCTTTTAAAGTCGAAAAATCGAATTCTTTTCCATTTATATCCTTTACTTTAAAGTCGTAGATAGATTTTTGGGCTAAACTACTAACCGAAAACATTGCTATTATTGCAGTCATTCCAAGTATTTTTTTCATAATTAATATTCTTTAGTTTTATACATAAAACCTGTAAATACTACTTTTGTTTCATAAAATTAATTGATAACATCATAACCTAAAGCTTTATTAAAAAACAAAACTACAAAGGCATGAATAATAAGTCATTCGTAATAAAATTTGATTCAAAAATTCTATATCAATATATTTTTGTAATTTCATGCCTCAAAACGACTGATTATGTGCGGAATCACAGGTGTTTATAATTTTAATGGTGAGGGAATTACATTTTGTAATCAAGTAAATTTAGCTAATCAAGCTATGATAAACAGAGGTCCCGACCATCAAGGATTTTTTGAATCGAAAAGCGTTGCTTTAGGACATGTTCGATTATCTATAATCGACACTTCCGCATCGGCACACCAACCTTTTACCGAAAAAAATCTACGCTATACAATCGTTTTTAATGGCGAAATTTTTAATTTTAAATCAATTCGTGGTGAGCTAGAAAAAAAAGGTCATTCCTTTTATACAAATTCCGACACCGAAGTGGTTTTGAAATCGTACATTGAATATGGTAAAAATTGCATGGAAAAGTTTAATGGATTTTTTGCTTTTGCCATTTTTGACAATCAATCAGATGAATTATTCGTCGCCCGCGACCGTATGGGGATAAAACCTTTTTTGTTTTATTACGATGACGAACGTTTTGTTTTTGCATCGGAAATCAAAGCATTACTTCAATATCAAATACCTAAAAAAATTGATTACACTACTTTATATCAGTATTTTCAGTTAAATTACATTCCTTCGCCATGGTCGATTTTTAAAGGTGTTACAAAAATGCCAGCAGGATCTTGGATGAAAATATCCAAATCGGGTATCGATAAAGGCACTTATTATAACATGCCTAAATATTCGGAAACGAATGCTCCCAAAAACTATGAAATAGCTAAAAAAGAACTTTATAAATTATTAGATGAAGCCGTTGAACGCCGTTTAATCGCCGACGTTCCCTTAGGAAGTTTTTTAAGTGGTGGCATTGACTCTTCTATTGTTTCGGCTATTGCTGCCAAACACACATCAAATCTAAGCACGTTTTCGATAGGTTATACCGACGAACCTATGTTTGACGAAACTCATTATGCCGAATTAGTGGCAAAAAAAATCGGAACAAATCACCATGTCTTTAAACTCACAAACGACGATTTATACTCGGTTTTACATCGAGTTTTAGATTATATAGATGAACCTTTTGCCGACTCCTCTGCTTTGGCTGTAAATATTCTAAGTTATTACACAAAAAAACATGTAACAGTGGCTCTATCGGGCGATGGTGCCGACGAAATGTTTTCGGGATACAATAAACACTCTGCCGAACTTAAAGCTCGTAAATCATCTCTTGCCAACCAATTAGTGAAAATGGGAAATCCTATTTGGAAGTCCATGCCACAATCCCGAAACGGTAAATTCACTAATTTTTTTCGACAATTAGACCGATTTTCGGAAGGATTAAAACTTAGTCCTTCTGAAAGATATTGGCTTTGGGCTTCGATTACAAATGAAAAAGACGCTTTAGAATTATTAAAACAACCTATTGATACATTAATTTACCAAAGCAGAAAAAATGAAATTTTAGCGAACATATCCGATAACGGAAGTTTTAATGACGTTTTATACACCGACTTACAACTAGTTTTACAAGGCGATATGCTTACCAAAGTTGATTTAATGTCGATGGATCATGCCCTTGAAATCCGCACCCCATTCTTAGATTTTAATGTTGTAAATTTTGCTAATTCATTACCTGTTGAATTTAAAATTGATTCGAAAATTAGAAAGAAAATATTACAGGACACTTTTAAATCAATCCTCCCCGTTGAACTTTTTAATCGTCCAAAACATGGATTTGAAGTGCCGTTGTTGGGATGGTTTCGTAATGAATTAAAAAATATTATTTGTAACGATTTACTAAAACCCGAATGGATTATTGAACAGGGAATATTTAATCCTGAATATGTTAAACAACTTTTGGTAAAATTATATTCTAATAATCCTGGCGACTCTGCTGCCAAAGTGTGGGCGTTAATTGTTTTTCAAAATTGGTGGAAAAAGTATTTTTTGTAAAATAAACTACTTATATTTGATTGTAAAATTTTTGAAACAAACACTTAATTTAATAACTATATGAACGATTACTTGATTTATTGCGGTGGGGAATTTATTAAAACCAACAATATTTTAGAAGTAAAAAACTCCTTTCGGAATGAAGTTTTTGCAACGACCTATCTTGCCGAAAAAAAACATATTGAAAAAGCAATATTGGCTTCGGAAAAAGCTTTTGAAGAATTAAAAAAAATTCCTTCCTTTAAAATTGAGAGAATATTATTAGAAATTGCCGAAGGTATAAAAAATGAACGAAGACGCTTAGCCGAAGTACTAGCCCTTGAAGCATGCAAACCAATAAAATATGCCCTTTCCGAAATTGACCGGTCCATTCAAACATTCAGAGTTGCGGCTCAGGAATCACTTCGACCACCTGGTGAGTTTATGACTATTGACTGGACACCAGCTGGTGAAAATAAAGAAGCTTGGATAAAATATTTTCCAATTGGTCCAGTATCCGGAATTTCTCCTTTTAATTTTCCAATGAATTTAGCAGCTCATAAAATAGCTCCAGCTATTGCTGCTCGTTGCCCGATAGTTTTAAAACCAGCTACCTCAACTCCACTTTCTACTCTTGAACTTGCAAAAATTATCGATAAAACGGAACTCCCAAAAGGTGCTCTTTCAATTCTTCCCGCTAACCGACAAAATGGAAATTTACTTGTTACCGACACTCGTTTTAAACTTCTTACATTTACGGGTTCACCCGAAGTGGGCTGGAAAATGAAATCAGATGCAGGTAAGAAAAAAGTGGTACTTGAACTTGGTGGAAACGCAGCAGTCATAATCACTCCATCAGCAAACCTTAAAGAAGCTTTGAAAAAATGTTTAGTTGGTGCTTTTGCTTATGCTGGTCAAGTTTGCATTCATACTCAACGAATTTATGTTTATAAATCAATTTTTGAAGATTTTAAAGATGCTTTTATAAAAGAAACTAATAAACTCATAGCTGGCGACCCCCTAAATATTGATACGGATATTTCATCACTAATTGACGAAAATAACGCAATTCGAGTCGAAAATTGGATTAATGAAGCAGTTAATCAAGGTGCAAAACTCCTCATTGGTGGAAAAAGAAATGGTGCTTTTATCGAACCAAGTGTTTTAACTGGAACAAATAAAAACATGAAAATAAATGGTGAGGAAGTGTTTGGACCAACCGTGGTTATTGAGCCATATCAAAACTTTTTGGAAGTAATTGACATGGTAAATGATACCCCATACGGTCTTCAGGCAGGCGTTTTTACAAATCTACTCGATGAAATGAATTATGCGTTCGATAAACTTAATTTTGGAGGTGTAATGATTAACGAAACCCCTTCATACCGAGTTGACCACATGCCTTATGGCGGTATTAAAGATTCGGGATTAGGTCGCGAAGGGTTAAAATATGCGATTTTTGATATGCTTGAACCAAAAATTTTAGTAAAACCTAAATAATAATAGAAAAGGCAAAATATAAAATAGATAAGGAAATATCCACTTTTAAAAAAATTGAGATAAAACTAATAAAACAAAGAGTAATTTAATAGAGAGAAAATGTCATTTAAATTTGAAAAATTAAATATCTGGCAAAAATCAATGGAATTTGGAGAAAATATCCATTTATTATCAAAAAAGTTTCCAAAAGAGGAGATTTTTAATCTTAGTTCACAAATCACAAGAGCATCTGACTCAATAGCTCTTAATATCTCTGAAGGCGTTATCGGACAAAGCAAAGCAGAATTATATAAATTTATTGGCTATTCAATACGTTCTCTTGCTGAAGTAGTTACTTGCCTTTATAAAGCAAAAAACAGAAAATATATAACCGATTTAGAATTTCAAACCAATTATCAAAACGCTTTCGATCTAATGAATATGATGATTGCATTCAGAAAAAACACCAAATAACAACTAATACAATCCATTTCCATTCTTCCCTACTTCCCTACTTCCCACTTCGTTCTTCCATCTTCCCTACTTCGTTCTTCCATACTTCCATCTTCCCTACTTCCATCTTCCCTACTTCGCTCTTCCATACTTCCATCTTCGTTCTTCCATACT
>CAZFPO010000019.1:19060-36465 GCA_964521105.1 uncultured Lentimicrobiaceae bacterium
TCGCTCTTCCATACTTCCCTACTTCCTACTTCGTTCTTCCATCTTCCCTACTTCCATCTTCCCTACTTCCATCTTCCTACTTCGTTCTTCCATCTTCCATACTTCGCTCTTCCATACTTCGTTCTTCCATACTTCGCTCTTCCATACTTCCCTACTTCCTACTTCGTTCTTCCATCTTCCCTACTTCCTACTTCGTTCTTCCATCTTCCCTACTTCCATCTTCCCTTCTTCGCTCTTCCATACTTCCATCTTCCATACTTCCATCTTCCATACTTCCATCTTCCATACTTCCTACTTCCATACTTCGTTCTTCCATACTTCCATACTTCGTTCTTCCATACTTCCATCTTCCATACTTCCATACTTCGTTCTTCCATACTTCCATCTTCCATCTTCCCTACTTCGCTCTTCCCTACTTCGTTCTTCCCTACTTCGTTCTTCCTAATTCAAACATAAAAAAAAACCCATGTCAAATTATTATTTAGCAATCGACCAAGGTACAACAAGCTGTAGAGCCATACTTTTCGATAAGGATTTTTATATAAAAGACAAAATTCAAAAAGAATTTACTCAATATTTTCCACAACCCGGTTGGGTTGAGCACGACCCTATAGAAATACTTAAAACACAGCTTTCGGTTATTCAAATTTTACTATTAAAACACGGCAATCAATTTTCAGATATTAAATCGATTGGAATTACAAATCAACGCGAAACAGTTGTTTTATGGGATAAAACCACAGGTATGCCTATTTATAATGCAATTGTTTGGCAAGACACACGAACCGCTGAACGATGTAATGAGCTAAAAAAAACCAAATGGAATAAAATCATACATGAGAAAACAGGATTAATAATCGATTCTTATTTTTCGGCTTCAAAAGCAGAATGGATAATACAAAATGTGGAAGCTGCAAACAAACTTATTAGCGAAAACAACTTACTATTTGGAACAATTGACACTTGGTTGCTTTGGAATTTAACCAATGGCAAAGAACACACTACCGATGTAAGCAATGCTTCTCGAACAATGCTTTTCAATATTAACACGATGGATTGGGACGATGAACTTTTGGCACTTTTTGGAATTCCAAAAACCATGATGCCAGAAATAAAGAATAATGTTGCAGATTTTGGGGTAGTGGATTCGGAAGTTTTCAAGGGCAAGTGTATTAAAATCACGGCTATGGCTGGCGACCAACAAGCATCATTGTTCGGACATGGATGTTTTAACCCAGGAATGATTAAAAACACCTATGGTACTGGTTGTTTTATGATGATAAACACAGGACAATCTCCAATATTATCAGAAAATGGGTTACTGACAACTGTTGCATGGCAAATTAACGGAATAACATCTTATGCCACCGAGGGTTCAGTTTTTATTGCAGGGGCAGGCGTTCAATGGATTAGAGATAATTTAGGAATTATCAAAAAATCGAAAGAAATTGAATCACTTGCAACAATGGTTGAAGATACTGCTGGAACTTACTTTGTTCCTGCTTTTGCAGGCTTGGGTGCTCCTTATTGGAATCCTAACGCAAAAGGAGCCTTAATGGGAATTACCCGCTCAACTCGCAAAGAACATATAGCTCGTGCTGTGTTGGAAGCAATTGCTTTTCAAACAAAAGATATTTTTAATATTATGGTAAACGAAACTTGCCAAGAAATACCCGCCTTATTTGTTGATGGTGGTGCATCTGAAAATAATTTTTTAATGCAATTTCAAGCCGATATTTTAAATATTCAAATTCAAAAATCAACAACTATCGAAACTACTGCAAAAGGTATAGCTATGATGGCTTCATTGGGATGCGGAAACAAAATTGAAAATTTCAAATCAGCAACCTTTCATGAGCAATCTTTTGAACCAAACATGAGCGAAATTGAACGAAATAAACTGTATAATGGCTGGATTAAAATGGTTAATTCGGTAGATTATTTGTCAAATTTATAAATTTAAAATGGGTTTAATGCCATTAATCGTGTGAGCAATGTTTTTTTTTAATATTTGTTTATAACTATTTCTGAAGTTACAATTTTATTACTCATGTGCAATGCTCTGTCGCATATTGAACATTCAAAGCGAATGGTGTCGTATGGTGAAAGAATATTATTAATAAACAATTCAATTTCAATAGTTCCTTTAAGTGGCTTTGTACTTCCCGATGAATTTAAAACAGGTATTCGTGAATTTATACTAAAAGGCAAGTCTACTTTTGTATATACTCCTTGTTTTTTTTCAAAATAATCGATAAAAAAATTGTAATAATAAACCGAGCTAGTATCAAAGGGCGACAAAGTATCCGATTCACTTAAACCAACATCGCCATCTCCATCGGTAAACGAAATGGTTAAAATTCCCTTATCATCAATTCCATTAGGAGTCGGAATTTTGGTTAAACTAACAAATTCTATTTTGGGTTCAATTGGAAATTCTTCAGGTTTACGACAATTAATCAGCGTTATCATTAAAATAAAAAACAGGAACATTTTCAACATTGTAAATGTAATGCTTTTCTGTTTTATTTTTGTGCTGTCATTCATACTAAAAAAACAATGTCAAATTTTCGTTTAGAACTTAAAACAAAAGTATTAAAAATTTCTGATTCTTCAGATTTTAATAATCTTGCGTTAAACGTTTTTAAACATCAATACCAAAACAACGAATTTTATCGATTGTTTGTTGATTCTATACCTAGAAATATTGAAAACATCAAACATTTTTCCGAAATACCTTTTTTACCCATTCAATTTTACAAATCTCAAACTATTCTATGTAAGGATATTAAACCTGTTATTTCGTTTGAAAGTAGCGGAACTAGCAGTCAAAAAAACTCCATCCATTTTGTTGAAGATATTAGTTTTTATAAAAAGATTAGTACTAAAATTTTCATACAAAACTTTGGTGATTTTGAAAACAAAGTAATTCTTGGCTTACTCCCTTCATACCTTGAACGCAATAACTCTTCGTTAGTGTTTATGGTAAATCATTTTATTAAACAAACAAAAGACAAGGATTCTGGATTTTATTTAAATAATAAAAAACAGCTTTATAAAAAACTACTTAAGCTAAGCAAATCGAATAAAGAAGTGATTTTATTTGGAGTTACTTTTGCCTTAATTGATTTTTGTAATGAATACAAATTATCATTCCCAACCCTAAAAATTATCGAAACTGGAGGAATGAAAGGTCGTGGAAAAGAATTAATTCGCGAAGAGCTTCACGCCATTTTAAAAAAAGGATTTGGATTAACCCAAATATACTCCGAATATGGAATGACAGAACTTTTATCGCAAGCTTATTCTATAAGCAACAAAAAATTTCAATCTCCTCCTTGGATGAAAATTTTAATTCGAGATATTTACGATCCTTTTGCTGTGAATGAAATTGGAAAGGGAGTTATAAACATTATTGACTTAGCAAACATCGATTCTTGTTCATTTATTGCAACTGACGATATTGGCGAATCTTATGGAAACAATCTTTTTGATGTACAAGGTAGAATCGATTATACCGAAATAAGAGGATGTAGTTTACTAAGCGTTTAGTCTAATGTTTCTCTAAGTTCAACTAAAAAATTTCTCACTTTTTTTAGTCGTTTTGTTATTTCAAAGTTTTTTTCTGAAGAATCAAAATTACCCGATAAATGCTCCTTAGCCCCTTGAAGTGTATATCCTTGTTCTTTTACTAAATTAAAAATCAAATGAAAATTATCAACATCACGACTTGTAAACATCCTATTGCCTTTTTTATTCTTATGCGGTTTAATTACATCAAACTCTTTTTCCCAAAATCTTATAAGTGATGTATTTACATTAAACAGTTTTGCAACTTCGCCAATAGAATAGTATAATTTTTCAGAAGAATTTTCCATAAATTACTTCTTTTTAAAAACACTTGTATTAATATCAAAATTAACCCAATAATCACCTTTTGGAAGTTTTGACACATCAACATCTTTTGCAACACCCGACATTAACAGTGTACCATCAGATGAATAAATTTCATAATGGGACATCTCGGTAAATACTAATTTGTCGCTTACTTTATTTTTCTCCATCAATACATTTCGGTTTCCTGTTCGGACTTTAATACTTTTTGTATATGTCGCAACCTGATTATTGGGGTCAAATTGTTTTAACCTAAAAAGATTAAGTTTTGAATTTAAAATGGGCGAAAAAGTTGAAACTCCCAAGGTATCAGTCATGCCTAAATCCAAGGCTTTAATCCATTTACCCCACAAATATTGCTCTAATTCAAGCTTTTTGCCTTTATCAAAATCGGCAATATCCCATTGTAAAACACCCGATCGACGAACATACTTAAACGACTCAATAAACAATTCACTGGTTGGCTTTACTGCATCAGGATTAGAAATTATAGGTTCGCAGTTTTCATCGTGTTGAATTAATAGAACTAAATTGTCACCATATTGCAACCCAAGATGTTTTAAATCGATAATTATTGAGTTTGAATTAAACAACGAGTCAACAACTTTATTATTTACAATTATATACTTAACACACGAATTATTGGAAGGTGTTGGATTATATAAATACAAATTTTTGTTCCAATAATTACCCTCAATTAAAATTTCCTGAGAACTCACTTTATTAAAAACAAAACAACACACAACTATACTAAGCAAAACACTTCTCATAAAGCTATTAGTTAATTATTCGCAATTATACTATTTTCTTTTCAATAATTAACACCTTCTTTATCCTTTTTTATACAACGCACTTTGTTAATATCCTTTATATCATTTGCAAATAGGAAGTTTTTCAATTAGCTTTGCTAATTAAAAGCAATTAATTTATCGTTAATGAATAGTTTTTTTGCAAACAAATTTGATTTAAATCAAATAAATAATACACCTTGTATTATTTTATCAGCCCAAAAAATTATTGAAAGTTTCAATTTTTTCAGATCTTCTTTGCAGTTTAATTCAGAAGAAATATTTTATCCAGTAAAAGTAAATTACAACATAAATGTTATTAATCTTTTTAAAACATTAGGGTGTGGTTTTGAAGTTGGGGCAATATCCGAAATTGAATTACTTATAAAAGCTGGAATAAATCCAAAAAAAATAATTTTTGGAAACCCAATAAAATCAATTTCCACAATACAAAATGCCTATAATTTGGGAATAAGGAGATTTTGTGCTGACCATAAAAACGAAATATTAAAATTGGCTAAACATGCACCAAAATCCGAAATTTATTTTCGTTTAAGCATTGATAATTATGGTGCAGAGTGGAAACTCACTCATAAATTCGGATGCAATTTTGATGAACTTCAAGTTTTGTTTGAAACTGCCATAAAACACGAATTAAAACCAATTGGCATTAGTTTTCATATAGGCTGGAACAACGATTGTATTAAAACATGGAAAAAGGTTTTTGAGAAAATTTCTAATTCTATTCAAATACTTAAAAGTCAAGGTGTCATACTTGAAACAATTAACATCGGAGGAGGATTTCCATCGCACAACAAAAATCAATTCGATTTATTGACTAAAATATCAGCGGTGATTGTTCCTCACTTACAAAAATGGAAAAATCAAGGGATAAAAGTACTTGCAGAGCCAGGATCTTTTTTGCTTGCAAATTCAGGTGTTTTGGTAGTTTCAGTTATTGAATGTGTTCGGCGAAATGGAATTAATTGGGTATTCGTTGACAGTGGAATATTCCAAGGTTTTTATTGGATTTTAAGTGGCTTAAAATACTCCGTTTCATCATCAAATGTAAACACTAATGAACTTGAAGAAATGATTGTTTGTGGTCCAACTTGCGATTCGCATGATGTTTTTGCACGGGAAGTATTATTACCCAAAACGATAAAAATTGGCGACAAATTATTTGTTCATCCTGCTGGTGCCTATATTAACAGTGCTCAAAAATACAATGGGTTTGATTATCCAGTAGAAGTAGTAAAATAAAAAAAGCTCCAAAAGGAGCTTTTTAATTATTTCACCAATCAATTATTCTATGATTAAGGTAATTGGTTCAATTCTTTCTTTCCTGTCGGGTGTGGAGTTTTCATAAATCATAATATTTTGAAAAGTAACAGGCGTTGAAAGTTTAAAACCATTGATGGCATTTTTCATTTCGGTAGTAAAGTTTTTCGAGTTAGAAGTAAGGGTTTGAACTCCCGACCCAGACTTAAAGGTCATATCAAAACTTGCAATTGTTTTTGAAGCCGTAGAAATATCTATTTTGCCAGCACTTATTATTGCAGATTTTGAAATGTTTCCGCTCTTTTTACTAGCAATACTTGCTTCGGTTTTTCTATTTTTATCAACTTGAGCATTTAGCTGTAAAGTAAAAGCAACAAATAAAAACATCAAAACTAAGGAAACTGTTTTTTTCATATCAAATAGTTTTAAGGTTCAAGAGAAAATTTTAAATCGTTAACTCTTTCGTTTGGTGCATTTTGATTATTAACATCTTTTGCAACAATTTTTGTAAACATAATTTTTGTTGGTTTTGTAACTGCATTGATTGCAGTTTTCATTTCGGGTGTAAGTTGGTTGCTACTAGAATTATACTCGGTTGTTCCAATAACTAACATAAAAGAAGTTACTTTTTTTGATGGGATATCGAGGTTAATTTTGTTTGCAGATACTAACTCTGACTTTTTAATTGACCCATTTGTTTTGCTGGAAATAGAGCCTTTTGCTGTTGATTGTCTTTGCTGAGCAAAAACTCCAACGCTTCCAAATAAAAATAGTGCGATTGCTAAAAGTTGAATTGTTTTTTTCATGATTTTTTATTTATTAAATTATGTTTTTAAGGAATTAATGTTAATGTAAGGTCTTTAATAACAACTGTTGGAAGACCTGAAGTAGAACCACTACATGTTTTCTCACAAACGGTGATTTTATTAAAAACTATTTTAGTATTTTTTTTCACTGAATTAATTGCAGATTTAACATTATTATTAAAAACATATCCATTGGGATTTGAATAATTATTTGCACCAATTGTCAAAACAAAGGATACAATATTTTTATTATTTAAATCTAAAATTAATTTACCCGCAGCCAATAATTCAGCTTTTGTAATATTTCCCGAAGTTTTGTTTGCCACAGAAGCAGTTGGCATTTTATCGACTTTTTGTGCGTACAGACCAATTGTTCCTATCAAGAAAAATCCAATGGTCATAATGAGAATGCTTTTTTTCATAATTTTAGGGTTTAATTAACAAATGTATGAATATTTTTTAAATTTATTTACAACAAGATTAAATATTTTCCAAATATTATGCCACAATATAAAAAAAGAAATTTGTTTAGCGTTTTTTTTTTGTATTAATTTGCAATTAAAAATGGCAAAAATATTACTGGAAGGCTTAGAGTTCTTTTCATACCATGGGTGTTTTAAAGAAGAACAGCTTATTGGAACTCATTTTATAGTGGATGTGGAAATCAATGGAAATTTTATTGATGCAGAAAACTCAGATGATTTGATGCAGACTGTTAATTATCAAAGAGCATATCAAATTATTAAATCCGAAATGAGTGTATCTTCAAAATTGATAGAACATGTTGCTCGTAGAATAACGAATCAACTTTTTATTTCGTTTGATTTAATTGAACAAATCAAGGTGAAAGTATCAAAAAACAACCCGCCTTTGGGAGGAAAAATTGCTAATGTTAGTTATATTATCGAAGAAATCAGAAAAAAATGACGATAGAAAATATTCAAGAGGTAATTTGTCCCAAATGTGGCGAATCATTTACTTGTACTCATAATAAATCCTGTTGGTGTACAAATTATACTTTAACTAACGAAGCGATTACGTATTTAAAAGAACATTACAAAGGATGTTTGTGTAAAAAATGCTTGGAGGAAATACTTGCCATGTATAAAATAAATTTGTAAATCCTATTTTTTTGAATTATCTTTGCACTCCAAAATAAAAGGTCTCTTGGCCGAGCGGCTAGGCACCGGTCTGCAAAACCGTCTACTCCGGTTCGAATCCGGAAGAGACCTCAACAAAAAAAGCACTTAAAAAGTGCTTTTTTTGTTATACAATTCCTTAAAACAACACAAAAAGTCTATTCCAAAACCCCTTCCTGTTCCAAATTTTGTGTTCCATTTTTTAAATCATTTAAAATATTTTGAACATCAACTTCGGTTTGAGTGAGTTTAGAATTGCAAAATTTAATTAAAGCTGCTGCTCTTTTAACTTTCTCTGATAGTTCATCAACCGAAATTTCAGCATTTTCAATTTCTTGAACAATGTTTTCGAGTTCAGTTATTGCTTGATTATAATTTAATTTTTCAGCCATATTTTTTACTTTTTAATTTTTTGAACAATACTTGTTAGTTCACCTTTATACAATTTGGTATGAATCAAATCATTAGGTTTTAAATTTTCAATATTATTTAATGATTTCCCATTAACTGTTGTAATGGAATAACCTCGTTTAAGTACATTGATAGGGTCGAGTAGGGTGATTTTTGATTGAATTGCTTGAATCTTGTTCTGTTCGAGCTTGCAAAATTGTTTGATGTTTCCAGCAAGTTGAATCGACCTTGTGAGTGTTCGAGATCGCTCGAGTTTGAAACAATTTTTAGTATTAACCTGTATCAAGGAGTGTAGTTTAGATACAAAATTTTTCTCCACATTGGTGTATTTCGTAGATTCTCGTTGAAGAACGCTTGAAACTTCACGAAAATGAAACTGGTTTTCGCGAAGCAACACCATTGCCGATTGGCTAAATTGCTGCACACTTTCTTTTAAACTTTTTTGTTCCAAACGAAATCGATTTTTTGTCGATTCAATAATGATATTTGTTGAATTAAGTACATTTTGTTGAGCTGTTCGGAATTTATCCAGTAGAAAATAAGCCAAGTCGGTAGGTGTAATTTTGTTTCGATGAGCAACCATTTCTGTTACCGTTTCGTTGGTAGAATGGCCTATTCCAGTAATGATTGGAATTGGGAATTCAGCAATTTCGCGAGCCAACAAATAATTGTCGTAGCAACTTAAGCCAACATCTCCACCGCCACCGCGAATGATTAATACCGCGTCAAAAAAATCGCGATACAATTTTATGTGATTCAATTGCTGTATCATCGAATGCACCGCTTGATCACCCTGCAACAAGGATGGAAACAAATGATATTGAAATACAAAACCGCACTCATTTCGGTCGATGATGGCTTTAAAATCTTGAAATCCTTTGCTCGTTTCGACTGAAATTATAGCCAAAACTTTTGGTAAAATAGGAAAAGCTAATTGATGATTCAAATCAAATAGATTTTCTTTTTTCAATCGCTGAATGGTCTCATTTTTTTGTTGAGCCATTAATCCTAAGGTAAACGAGGGCTCAATATCGAAAATTTGTAACGAAAGTCCGTGTGTAGGACTATAAGTTACACCCGCCAAAAAAAGAATATTTATTCCTTCTTTCAGCGGTTCATTGGTTACTTTTTTAAACTCTTTTTCGATTCTAAAATAATCATCAGCCCAAATAATTGCTCTCATTTGAGCCTTAATTTTATTTTCGCTTTTCTCCACCAAATCGGGATAACAATGTCCGCTTTTAGGATAAAAATTCAGCTTCGCAATTTCAGCTTTTATCCAATATTTCCCTGGATATGCTTTTCCGATGGTCGCTTTTAAGCTGTTCGACAGATCGGATAAGGCATAAATTTTACGTGTGGGAATGTTGGCATCTGGCATTTTTGAAAGTATTATCGAACAATTGTCATTTCATCAATCAAACGTTTCGCACCAGCATATTTGTCGATGATAAACAAACAATAGCGAATATCAATGGAGATGTTTCTACATTGATCGGGGTCATATTGAACGTCGCTCATGGTGCCTTCCCAATTTCGGTCGAAGTTAATCCCGATTAAATGTCCATCTGCATTTAGCACCGGACTTCCCGAATTTCCGCCAGTGGTATGATTTGAGGCAATAAATGCCACATGCAACGAACCATCTTTGTCGGCATATTGTCCGTAGTCTTTATTTTTCCAAAGAGTTTTTAGTTTCTCTTCCACTTTATAATCGTAAATATCTGGATTTTCTTTTGCCATAATTCCATCAAGTGTGGTGAAATAGTTGTATTTTACACCATCATAAGGAGAATAATCATCTACTTTTCCATACGTTACGCGTAAGGTTAGGTTAGCATCAGGGTAAAATATTTTATCGGGACTCATTTCCATGATGGCTTTATTATAAATTCGATACAAGCTATCAAGTTTGGCATCTTGTTCAATCATAACAGGGTAAATCACTTCTCGGTAATGAGTTATCATATTCACAGCAAGTTTGTAAATTGGATCATTAATGATTTTTTTCACATCTTTACGTTTAAAGTTTTCCAAGAATGGCAACATTCTGTCTTGAGAAGTGAAGAGACTTTTAGCATAAATATCTTGAGCTGCCAACTCAAAATTGTTTTTGTATTTTTTTGCCAAATCTCTCAATGATTGTGGTTGAAAATCGGGACTTTGTTGTTCAAAATAGAGTTTCATTAGAATGGCAAAAGATTCCTTATCGATGTTTATCTGATAATTTTTAAACTGACCTTTGGTCGATTCAATAAGCGATTTTGCATTGGTTACGATTGCCGTTTCGGTGGATTCTTTTTTCTGAGCTATGGCAACCAAAGTTTGGAATCCGAGGGCAAAACGGATGGCTTCGATGGGATATGCTGCTTCGGAAAAATATTTGTAAGACACCTGATATGGCGTAGTTTCGGCATATGTTTTTGCAAATTCTGCCAATAAATTTCCGTATTGTGCTTTGCGTTCGGTAGTAGCATTTGCCCATTCGTTAAAGCGTGTTTCAAATGCCTTTTTGTTTTCAATGGTATTCAATCGTTTGATGCCACGATTTTCGCCTATCCATTTTTTCCAACCATTGGCAATGGTAGCGGCTTTTGCAGTGTATTGAATGCGAATAAGAGGGTCGGTATTCATGTATTTGTTGATGATTTTCAGGCGTTCTTGACGCATTTGAATGGCAATCGGATTTTCAAATTTTGTTTTTAATTCAACCGCTTGAGAGGTTAAAAATTGTTCGGTGCTGCCAGGATATCCGAAAACAAAGGTAAAATCACCTTTTTCGTAACCTTTTGCCGAAATTGTTAAGTGTTTTTTAGGTTTGTATGGAATATTGTCTTTTGAAAACTCTGCAGGTTTTCCATCTGGACCTGTATAAATTCTGAACACTGAAAAATCGCCAGTATGTCGGGGCCACATCCAGTTGTCGGTATCGCCTCCAAATTTACCAACACTTGATGGAGGTGCTCCAACTAAGCGGACATCTTTAAACACTTCGTTGACGTACAAAAAATATTGATTTCCATAATAAAATGGCTTTACCGAAGCGGTGTAATGCGTGCCTTTGGTTGCTTCTTTGGTAATTTTTTTAATATTGATTTCAATTTTTTCGCTTCTTTCTGTTTCCGTCATTTTAGCGGTTACGCCATCTAAAACTTTTTCGGTAACATCTTCCATTCTTATTAAAATGGTGGCAGTAAGTCCTTTGTTTGGGAGTTCTTCGTCAAACGAATTTGCCCAAAATCCTTTTTCTAAATAATTGAATTCTAATGAACTGTGCGATTGAATATTGCTGTATCCACAATGATGATTGGTGAATAATAATCCTTGGTCGGAAACAATCTCGCCGGTGCAACCTCCACCAAAAAGCACGATGGCATCTTTTAAACTTGCATTATTAATGCTGTAAATGTCGTCAGCTGAAATTCTCATTCCGCGGGCTTTCATCTCTTTTTCATTGTACTTTTTCAATAACATTGGAATCCACATTCCTTCGTCGGCACGAAGCACTGATTGAAGGAAAAGTAAAAAAGCAAAACCTAAAATAATTCGTTTCATATTTATTGTTTTAAATTACAAAGTAAAAACATACTGTATCATATTTGCTCCCATTTTAAGAGCTTTTGTTCTAATTTCATCCGAATCGTTGTGAACCGAACGATCTTCCCAACCATCACCTAAATCACATTCGTATGTGTAAAAAATAACCAAACGACCTTTGTAAATAATGCCAAAACCCTGTGGGGGATTATTGTCGTGTTCGTGGATTTTTGGAAGTCCATTTGGAAACTTATATTTTTGATTGTAAATGGGATGGCTCACCGGTAATTCAACAAGTTCAACTTCGGGAAATATTTTTTTGATTTGTGGACGAATGAATTTATCCAAACCATAATTGTCGTCGATGTGTAGAAATCCGCCAGCAATAAGATAATTTCGTAAATTTAATGCCTCCTGATCCGAAAAAAGTACATTTCCATGACCAGTCATGTGTAAAAATGGATAATTAAAAATATCCGGACTGCCAACCTCAACGGTGGCTGGATTTGGATTGATATTGGTTTGTAAATTTTGATTGCAAAATTTAATCAAATTCTGTAATGAGGTGGGATTTGCATACCAATCGCCACCACCACGATATTTTAGCAAAGCAATTTGATACGATGATTGACCAAAAGCAATAAAGTTAAGTGAGAATAAGAATAGAAAAAAGTATTTTTTCATGATGTAAAACTTGGGCATAAAAGTACTAAATATGAAGGAAACCGAAGTTGTTTTTTCTTTTGAATATTAAATTAAAAAAATCAATGGGTAATTGTTATGTTTAGCTTTTTACATAACAAAACTCTAATTTTATTCATGATTGAAATTTTATTAAGAATTTTTAGCACCTCATCGGAATCTAATTCCGTTTTTAACTTCTCTTCCATTTCATGAATAAGAATTTCTACATTTCGAAGTTTTAATTTTAGAATATTTGATAAAACATATTCGTTTAACAATGGAGATTTTTCAATATTTATATCCGCCGTATAAATATTAAATTTAGTTTCCCAATCTGGACTTATCGTATATGGAAAACTTAATAAATCAATGGATAATTTTCGGATTTCCTCATCCTGATGTGATGTAAAATGTTTAATAAAGTCTTTTGTAGAATCAAAATAAACCACTTTAAATTCTTCAAAGAACTTTGAATAAATTGGATTTATAAATTCAATTTCATCGTTTGTTAATTCACTAATTACATATTCGCCTACAAGACGTTCTGATTTTTGTTTAACTCCAAACTCATCAACAAATTCGATAATAAACTTTTTATTTCCATGATTTAACAACATGTGAATAATTGATAATTCTTGAAATTGTGGGTTATAATAATCAACTGTAATTTGTGGAAGGGCATCGGAGGTTTCAATTAAAAAATCCTCATCGGTTTGCGTTATCTCCTGTTCTTCGGAACTTCGTTGAACTGATTTTTTAAATCGTTTTGCAAGAATTTTATTAAGTTGTGAAATTAAACTATTTTCGGGTAATTCAAACAAATTACTGCATTCCTGAATGTAAACCGAACGAGAAATGGTGTTAGGAATTAATGAAATATCTTCAATAATTTCGGAGATTACTTTTGATTTTAATATTGGGTCGTTTTTTACTTCGGAAAGTAAAAGTTGGGTTTTAAACAAAATAAAATTTTGAGCTTTTTCGGTGAAATATTTTTTTACTTCGGCAGCTCGATTTTTTTTAACAAACGAGTCAGGGTCTTCGGGTTCGGGAAGTAACACAATTTTAACGTTCATATCTTCCGAAAGCACCATATTAATTCCTCGCAAGGAAGCTTTTATTCCGGCGGGGTCACCATCGTAAATAATCGTAATATTGGTCGTATATTTTTTTATCAATCGTATTTGATCAGTAGTAAGAGATGTTCCGGAAGAAGATACAACATTTTCGATTCCCGCTTGATGCATGGAAATAACATCGGTGTAACCCTCTACTAATAAGCAATTATCTTCTTTTACAATGGCATTTTTGGCAAAGTGAATCCCGTATAAAACCTTACTTTTGTTGTAAATATCGGTTTCGGGGCTATTAATGTATTTAGCTTTTGATTTGTCGGAAGTTAAAATTCGTCCACCAAATCCTAAAATTCGTCCTGATAAATTATGAATTGGAAAAATCACTCGTTCGCGAAAGCGGTCGTAATATTTCCCTTCTTTTTCGAGACTTAATCCCGATTTCAGGAGTTGTTCTTTGGTATAACCGCTTTGCAAAGCTTCTTTGGTAAAGGCTTCCCAATTAGCTAATCCATATCCCAATTGAAATTTTTTGATGGTTTCCATCGAAAACTCCCTTTCTTTAAAATAAGGCAGCGCAATTTGTTTTCCCTCATCTTTATTTAAAAGGTTATCGGTGAAATATTTTTGAGCAAATTGATGAACGGCAAACATGGTCTCTTTTTCAGACAATTCAGCTTTCATTTCACTCGACATCTGAACCTCTTCTATTTCGACATTGTATTTTTCGGCAAGATATTGTAGAGCTTCAACGTACGAGTAATGCTCATGTTCCATAATAAAATTTACCGAATCGCCCCCTTTTCCACAACCAAAACATTTAAAAATGCCTTTTGATGGCGAAACATGAAACGATGGAGTTTTTTCGTTATGAAATGGGCACAAACCAACGTAATTTGTGCCTCGTTTTTTTAAAGAAACAAAATCCGACACAACTTCATCTATTCGAGAAGTATCTACAATTCGCTGTATGGTTTCTGGTTTTATCAATTCATTATCTTTGCAAAGTTCAAAAGTAGAAAAAATCAACGACATTTTGTTTTAAAATACAACTTAAATGGAAAAAAGAATAAAATCAATAGCTGTTTTTTGTAGCTCAGCGAAACCCAAAAATCCAATTTACGAAAATAGCATCCGACATTTTGGAGCAGAAGCAGCAAAACAAAATATAACCATCGTTTATGGTGGGGCATCGGTTGGATTGATGGGTGCATTGGCTGATGCAGTTATCGAAAATAAAGGGAAAGTAATTGGCGTTATTCCTTCGTTTTTTTCAAAAAAAGAGATTGCTCATAAAAATTTAACCGAACAAATCTTTGTTTCGTCAATGCCCGAACGCAAGCAAGTGATTGCCGATAAATCAGATGCTTTCGTGGTTTTTCCGGGTGGTTTTGGAACTCTTGATGAAATGTTTGAGATGCTCACCTTTTCGCAACTCGATTTTCATCAAAAACCGCTGATTCTTTTTAATATTAATGGATTTTTTGACGATTTGATAAAGCAGCTAAAAAAAATGAATGAAGAAGGTTTTATCCGCGATAGTCATTATAGTGGGTTTGTGGTTGCAAACACCATTGAAGAAATTTTCACTAAAGCCGAAAATCATAAGGTTATGAACGAAACCGATTGGTTAAAATGGGCGAAAAAAGAAAAATAAATTTTATGAAAAAAGTAAGTTTTTTGGTTATTTTTTTGACAACATTTCTATTGCTAAGAGCTCAGGACTTTAAAGCCTACGATGGCACAATAGAAATTGGTGGAGACCATATTATTTCAGATGATTTAACAGCAACATCGCTAACGTTACAAGTTACTATTTTACCCGAAAAGAGGTTTAGTTTTCATTATGGATTTGGGTTAGGAGTTACGCAACGTAATAAATTTTATGCCCACATTCCTGCATTTTCATATTGGGGTGCACGTTTATTAGGGGAAGTAAGTGATGATGGAAGCTGGTTAGGAAGTTTGGGAATTTTATTAATGATTGTACCCGAAGCAGCGAGTGTGAATTTTAATTTAAACGATAAGGCAAAACTATCTCCGTTTTTAAAATTAAATTCTATGGAAATATATAAACATGCCGATGGAAATTACAGGCAAAAACCTAGTTTAGCTGGAGGAGTAAAATTTTCGTATCGATTAGCAAATCACTACGGGGGTTTTATTTATTCGGCTGTAAATTTGGTCGCATCAAACGGTTGGGGTTTTCAAGCAGGAACTGGAGTGAAACTTTATTTTTAGAAATCAATATTTAAAATCTTTCTAAAATAGCATCATTTAACGATCGTATTATTCTTTTGCTATATATTTGCACCATTATTAACTAAAAGAATTAATATCATGGCTTACAAAATTCTTGCTGACGAGTGTACAGCTTGTGGAACTTGCATAGATGAATGTCCAGTAGAGGCTATTTCTGAAGGCGACGTTTATAAAATTGACGCTGACATTTGCACTGACTGTGGTGCTTGTGCTGATGTTTGTCCAGTTGAAGCAATTGTTCCTGAATAAGAAAACAATTATTCGAGATTAAAAGCCTCAAATTTATTTTTGGGGCTTTTTTATTATTGAATATCTGTAGCTATTAAAACGGATTATAACACCCTCGGAAGCTCTATTTCGAGCCTTTCCATCATTTCATCATTTATGTCTAAGTGAGTAACCATTCGTATGGATTGTGAGCCAAATTCAACTGCTTTTATGTTTTTTGAATCAAGTTTCGATAAAAAATCAGCGGTGCTTATAGAACTCATAAGTTTGAAAATAATAATATTCGTTTCAGTGGGTAAAATATTTTCTACATACGATTGTTTTTTTAGAATTGCAACAATTTGTTGAGCCTTGTCGTGGTCTTCTTTTAAACGGAGCACATTATTATCGAGGGCATAAATTCCAGCAGCGGCTAAATAACCAGATTGACGCATGGCTCCGCCAAAAACCTTACGATAGCGAATTGCTTTTGATATAAAACTTTTGTCTCCAACAATAACAGAACCAACCGGTGTTCCAAGTCCTTTTGACAAACAAATCGAAATTGAATCAAACAAATTTCCAATTTTATAACTTGAGTATCCTTTTTTCACAATAGCATTAAATACTCGAGCTCCATCTAAATGCAATTTTAAATTATTCTGCTTGCACACTTCGGCAATTTTTGCAATTTCTGATAACTCATAACATGAACCCCCGCCTTTGTTAGATGTGTTTTCGAGGCAAACAAGGCTCGAATTTGCGTTATGAATATCTTTATGATTTATCGATTCTAATACTTGTTGAGCCGAAATTCGTCCATTGTTGCCTTCAATTAATTTTACCGAACAACCCGAATTAAAAGCAATTCCACCACCCTCAAAATTGTACACATGAGCCGTTTTGTCGCAAATAACTTCATCTCCCGGTTGAGTATGAACTTTAATGGCTATCTGATTGCCCATGGTCCCCGAAGGCACAAATAATGCGGCTGCTTTGTTAAATAGTTTTGCTGCTTTTTCTTGTAAAAGTTGAACTGTTGGATCTTCATTAAAAACATCATCGCCAACATTGGCATCAAACATGGCTTCAAGCATTTTTTTGCTTGGTTTTGTAACAGTATCACTGCGTAAATCAATTATCATGAAATGAAATTTTAGTTTAATACTTGATTCTCGAAAAAAGTTTTATCGAAAGTACTTAATTTTGATTTCCATTTATTACTGGAAAGAAACTTATTTAGTGAATTTTTCATCTCCTCCTCATTTTTTATGCTGTATTTTATGGAAGTCCATTCGCCATTTTCGATACAATAATTTAAAT
>CAZFPO010000020.1:0-36407 GCA_964521105.1 uncultured Lentimicrobiaceae bacterium
ACACAATGTTTTAACCGCTTTTGTTAATAACTTTTATGCGGATTTAAGGTATTATTTATAGTATAGATAATTTGTTGTTTTGGAAATTTCCTTTTTACGTTTGAACAATTTTCAAAATGGTTTTACCTAATTGATGAATTATTAAAATATCTTTGCAATATGATTTGAACAATATTTAATTATTTTCAATATGGATTTAAGAAATGATGAACTTATATCATGGAATGGCACTCAAATAAGCAAGTCTGAATTGGAGATTTTTTATAAAAAACGCAAAATGATTTCGTGGTATATTACCGAAAATTGTAATTACAAATGCGATTATTGCGGTGTATGGAAAAATAATCAACAAAATTTAATGCCAATAGATGTTGATAAATTATCAAAAGGATTAAATTCACTTAATGGAAATTGGATAATATATATTTCGGGTGGAGAACCCTTTTTAGAAAAAAACTTTATTCAAATCTGTAAAGAAATAACAAAAAAACATCTCTTGGCATTTAGCACAAACCTCACTTCTATAAATGTATATGACTTTGCCGACCAAATCGACCCTGCAAAATGTTTGTTTATTAATGCTTCGGTTCATATAATTGAACGAGAGAAAACCAAAAACGGAACAAATTCTTATATAGAAAAAATGCTTTATTTGCAAAATAAAGGATTTAATGTTATAGCAGCTTATGTTGCTTATCCACCATTGATAGATAGAATTGTTGACGATTTTGAATATTTAAGATATAAAGGGCTTGAAAAAGTAAAACTAAAAATTTTTATGGGCGATTATCAGGGGAAATTCTATCCTAAATCACTTAATGAATATCAGAAAGCGATACTTAATAGTTTAGATGCAGATTATCCCGAATTAGAAATTATTAATTATAATTTTAACTATAATGGAAAATTGTGCAATGCTGGTGTAAATTCCTTTGCTATGGATAGATATGGACGATTAAGTCGATGTTCAAGTATCTCAAAAAATTATGGAAACATTTTTGAACAAAAAATAGTAATTGATTGCAATCCACGCCCTTGTCCCCAAAATAAATATTTATGCATTCACGAATGTATCGAAAATAATTTAATGGAGAAAGGAAGTTCGATTAAAATTGTTAAAGAGAGTCTTCCGGAAAAAATTTCATTTATTCAAAAATGGTCATATCAAAAATTACTATTTGCAAAAAAAATACTTTTAAACCCGTCTATTTTAAAAAAACATTTTATTCTATAAACCGCAACTATCTGCCCGCATAGCTATTTACTAGTTGATTATTTTTCAATTATTATTTCTTTTGGAATTTGTATATTTTTTTTAAAAAACAATAAAGCCGAGGGAATGTTATTTTTAAAATTTCTCCAATTCTACCTATTAATCTGTCGGTAATTTTTAAACAAATTTGCAAATATGATTTTATATTTATTTGACAAACTCTTTTGAAAAATTTGTTTTTTTGATAAAAGATATTAAGGTAAAAGGAATAATATAAAATTTTAAAACGACTCCATTTTTTAGCTTTTTGAATTAATGATAAATCTATTTTATCAGCTTTATTAAGGTTTAAGCTCCATTCTTTTTGGTAAATCAATTTTGAGTTATTTAACTCGTCGTTTTTCAAGTGAATAATTATCCCTTTTAATTTGTTTGCCGATATTCCAGTATGTTTTTCAATTGTTAAAGGAGTAATATCATAAACGGAAGGAAGTTTTCGCCATTTTTTGTAAAACCATAAATTTAAAATTGGGTCATTACCCGACCCAATGTCTTCATATTCAAAAAAAAGATTCATTAATTCATCAAATGTATTTTTTTCTATAATGGTTGTAGAAAAAGCCATCACTCCCGAATTAAAAGGAATTGAGTTTAAATCGAATTTTTTTGAAAGCTTTTTATAATTATCAATTAATGATTCTTTTTGAAAATACATAAATAATCTGTCATTCATTACATGGGCGCTACATAATCCCGATACATTTGTTAAGGATTCTAATGAAGCACGAACTATAATATCTGCATCTAAAAATATTATGTTTTTCCATTTTTTAAATTCTGGAGTAAACAAATAAAATAAATCTAAAACCACTGGTGGAAAATTCTCATATCCGACACTCTTTTCGTAAAGAGGCTCGCATTCTTTTACATAAATCCCTTTATTTCTAAACCATTGTATATCAACTTCGGGCACCTGGTGGCTTAAAAGTAAATAATCACCTTGCCAGCCTGCATTCCAATATATACTTGAAAACAATTGTTTAGCATAAGGTACAAAATTTTTGTCGGTTAAGGTTACGATTAAATTTCCATTATCTCCCATCTTTATATTTTTTTATTTTATAATATAAATAAGGACTTGTTTTTTTTAATAAACTTCCAATTTTGCCTAAACTCCTATCAGGCGTTCCAATCAGATACTTATAAAAAGGTATAATATTAGTTTTAAAGTAATTTATTATTGATAGTTTAAGTTTGACTGATTGAAATATTATTTTTAAAGAAATTGAGTAAAATTGAATTTTAAGATAACTCCATTTCTTTACCTTTTGTATGGAATTTAATTCAATTAAATCAGCTTTATCTAAATTTGATTTCCATTCATGATAATATTTGTTTTTTTTATCCCAAAGAATAGGGTGATTTTCGCGTTTAGCAAAATGTAAAGCGATGCAATCCATCCACTTTGGTAAATTAAAATTCAAATAATTTACATAAACATTATAAATTATTGGCAATTTTTGCCATTTTTTGTAAAAAAAGTAGTTAAAAGTTGATTGTTCGCCATAAATTAATCCATCATTATAATTATTCAAAAAACAAGTTAAATCATTAAATAAATTTGGATAAATAACATCGGTTTTAAAAGCAAACATTCCTGCATTAAAAGCGGTTTTATTTAAGTTAATTTGGGTTAATAAATTAGAACTTTTTAGTTTTATGTCATATTGTGCCTCTAATTTTCGATAAAAAAGATCGCTAACAGCAGCAATTTTTTTTGTTTTTGCGATTATAGATAGTGGACCTTTAATAATAATATCCGAATCAATGTAAATAATAGTTTCCCATTTTTTAAACTCCTCAGTAAACAGATAAAATTTGTCGGCAATTAATGGTTGAAAAAAATCACCATTTTTACCCCATGAATTGTCAGTTAATGGTTGGCAATCTTTGATTATTATACCCTTTTCAATAAACCATTTTAATTCTTTCTTGGGAATATTATGAGCTAAAAGTAAATAATCACCATCCCAGCCAGCATTCCAATAAATACTTGAAAAAAGTTGCTTAGCCTGTAATATGTATTTTTCATCGGCTAATGTAACAACTAGGTTTTTCTTATTTGCCATGGTAATTCCTTTTCAATTTCCGATATATGTTTGGATGATGCTTTATTAAATATTGACCAATATTTCCTAAAATTCTATTGGGTAACAAAAGCAGTCGAATTAAAAAAAAATAAAAATGATTTATCTTATAATATAAGAAGTTGTATGTTAATTTAATAATTATTATTGCTTTTCGCTTGAATAAATTTAACTTCAATAGTAAAGTGTTGTATTTAATTTCGATTTTGTTCAAGTGTTTTACCTTTTGTATTTTAGTAACATCAATAAAATTTGCTCTATCTATATTAGATTTCCATTCGAGAAAGTATGGGTTACTATTTTCCCAAATGGGAGGAAATTCATTAAATCGAGAAAAAAAATGAATGACTATAAATTTAATTGTTTTTGGTAATTTATAGCCGTGGCTAGTAATAAATAAATTGAAAAGTGGAGGTAATTTTTCCCATTTTTTATAAAAATACAAATTTAAGGATGGTTGTTCTCCAAACTTAGAGTTTTCGGCGTGTTGATTAAAAATGTGTATTAAATCATTAAACGTATTGGGTTTAATGACATCTGAATTGAATGCCATAACTCCAGAATTAAATGCTGGTGCTCTAAAATTAATTTTTTGGTTTGAAAAACGTTGCTTCGTTGTTTCGAAAAACTGAGAATTTAGTAAATTATTATAACTATCTTGAACAGCAGCAAAATGTTTAACTTTAAGTAAATCTTCGAGAGATAATCTTACAATTATATCAGAATCTAAATATATAATGTTTTTCCATTTTTTGAATTCCTCTGTAAAAAGATAAAATTTATCCAAAACAACTGGTTCGTATGAAAGTTTTAATATTGTGCTCTTTATTGGTTTACAGCGTTTAACTAAAATGTTTTTATCTAAGAACCAAGTTAATTTTTCCTCAGGTATGTTGTGCGATAATAACATGAAATCTCCGCTCCATCCACCATTCCAATAAGCACTCGAAAAGAGTTGTTTTGCTTGTAAAACAAATTTTTCATCAGCTAAGGTTACTAGTAGATTTTGCTTCATCTGTATAATAAGTTTTTTAATCGTTTAGCACATCTATATTATAATTTTCTTGAGTATTTGATGTTTAGTAAGCTATGCAAAAATATTGAAAAATTAGAGGGAAACATCAAATTTACACAATTATAAATTTGATTTTATTTCACGAAACAAGATAGATGTCTTAAATTTGCTTTATTTTGCTAAAAAATTTTTTAAATGTCGGGAAAGAATAATTATATCATATTTTTTTTAATTTATAAAAATTTACAGATAAAGTACAAACAGACCGCTTTGGGTTTTATTTGGAGTTTGTTGCATCCCGCCCTATATTTATTGATATTTATAGCTATTTTTTCAAATGTTTTTCAATCTATTCACAACTATCCACTTTATGTTTTAAGTGGCTTGGTGTTTTGGATATATTTTTCTGAAGGCTCAAATCGTTTGAGTCAGGTTTTTATAAAGAACACTCACATGATTAAATGTTTGGGGATATCGAAAGCAATATACGCGTTAGCCGAAATTGGTAGCGAATTAGTTAGCTTTTTGTTGGGACTAATACCATTTTTAATTATTATGTTTTTTATGGGTTTAAACATTAGTTTAAATCTTTTATTTTTAGTGCCAATTATATTGATGTTTTCGATTTTTATTTTTTCTGTTGGATTAATTTTGGGTTCGTTAAATGTATTTTTCAGAGATGTAGGTATTTTATGGCTTACATTAAACCCTGCTCTTTTTTATATAACTCCAATTGCGTTTTCGTATGCTATTGTGCCTGAAAAATTTAAATATTTGATAGTATACAATCCATTGTATCACTTTTTAGTGATTATTCGTGATGTACTTTATTTTAATCAACCTCCGTCAATACATTTTTTATTAAATTCTATTTATATAACAATTGCTACAACAGTTATGGCATTTTTTATATACAAAAAAACTCGAAATAGTTTTATTTCAAATATTTAGCGCATGAACGAAAGCATTATTAATCTTAATAATATTCACGTAAGTTATTTGCAAAGCCGAAAAGGAATTTTTTCGGTAAAAGAGTTTATTTTAAAAGCTTCATTTATTAGTCCATTTGTTCGCTATGAAGTGCTAAAAGGAATCAATATGGAGATTTTTTCAGGCGAATCAATTGGAATTTTAGGTGCTAATGGTTGTGGTAAAAGCACATTGCTTAGAACTATTGCTGGTATCATCAAACCAAATAAAGGTGTCATGACTGTTAATGTTCCAATTTCTCCCCTGTTGGCTTTAGGAGCGGGTATTGAGCTTGAACTTACAGGCTATGAAAACATTAAGATTGCATTAGCTTTGTCTGGAAATTATCATTGGAAAACTAAAAATGAAATGATTGACAAAGTGGCTGAATTTGCTGAACTTTCGCACGAACAACTTCGAATGCCCACAAAAATGTATTCTTCTGGTATGTTAGCACGAATTTCTTTTAGTAGCGTAATGGTTGCTCAGCCAAAATTATTAATGATTGATGAAGTTCTTGCTGTAGGTGATAAAGGATTTCAAATAAAATGTAAAAAACGCATTCACGAAATTATAGAAAATGGTGCAACATTGCTTTTTGTCTCACATAATCCAAACGAGATTAGGGAAATTTGTAAAAGAGGCATTTGTATTAAAGATGGATTAATATTTTATGACGGAGAATCAAATGAAGCTGCTGATATTTACGATAATATGTTTCGTTAAACGTTAATAACCTTTCCCTTTAATTTTATAATAGAGTTTTGGATAATGTTTTTTTAAAAATTCTCCAAATTTTCCCAATATTCGTACTGGTAAATTTATAATGTTAATGGTGATAAATTTAGCATTTCCATAAATTACGTAATAAAAATGTTCAATTATTATGTAAGGTTTTAATAAATATGAATTATTGACTCTAATGTTAAGTAAAAAAGTGCTTATTTGAATATTTAAATAACTCATTTTTTTTACTTTCTGAATATTGTTCAAGTTAATTAACTCTGCTTTATCTAAGTTAGTTTTCCATTCATTATAATATGGGTTTTGAGTATCCCAAACTTGCGTATGATCTGGGCAAGAAATAAAATGTAATACGATGTAGTTCAGATTTTTTGGTAATTCAAAATTATGAAATGGAACAAAAATATTAAATAATGGCGAAATTTTTTTCCACTTCTTATAAAAATATAAATTTAACGTTGCTTGGTCTAAATATCTAAAATTCTCGCGATTATGGTTAAAAATATGGTTTAAATTATTGAATGTTTCAGGCTTTATTATGCTCGTATCAAATGAAAAAACGCCCGAATTAAATGCTGGAGTATTTGTGTCATAATAAATATTATCGAATGTATTTAATTCAGAATCAAAAAATTGAGTACTTAATTTATTAAAGTATAAATCCTGAACAGCACCAAAATATTTAATTTTAGTTAATGGTTCTATCGATCCTTTTACAATAATGTCTGAATCAAGAAAAATAATTTTTTTCCATTGTTTAAATTCTTCAGTAAATAGGTAAAATTTGTCGAGTACAACCGGCGAATAATAATATGTGTATGTTTTGTCGTTAAGTGGTTCACATTCTTTTATTAATATTCCTTTATTTCGGAACCAATTTAAATCGTCATTAGGGATTTCGTGGCTGAGCAACATATAATCACCTTGCCATCCGCTATTCCAATATACACTTGAAAATAATTGTTTAGCTTGATTAATGTATTTTTTATCGGCAAGAGTAACTAAAAGATTTGGCTTCATATAAACAAAATAGGCGATAACAGAGTGCAAACAATATTACAAATGTAGAAAAAATGTATTAATTTTGAAGTTTTATAAATTCAAATATTAAAAGCAATAATTTAAAATGAAAGCACTTTTATTATCTGCAGGATATGGTTATAGATTGAAGCCATATACTAATACACTGCCAAAGTGCTTATTACCAATTTGTGGTAAACCCTTGCTTTTTCATTGGCTCGATCTGCTCGAAAAGGAAAAAATATCAGAAGTACTGATTAATACTCATTATCTATCTGAAAATATTAAGCAAGCAATTACAAGTAGAACAAACAACATAAAAATAAAAATTACATACGAAAAAGAACTACTAGGTAGTGCAGGTACCATTTTTTTTAACAGAGATTTTTTTGAAAATGAAGAAAATTTTCTATTGTTATATTCTGACAATTTAACCAATGTACCATTAACTTCTTTAATTAATTTTCACTACAAAAAAAACTCAACTTTTACCACGTATGTATATGAAACAAATAATCCAACCGAAAAGGGAATATTTGAAATTGATGAAAAAACTGGTAATGTAATTGGATTTGAAGAAAAACCTCAAAACCCAAAATCCAATTATGCAAATGCTGGTTTGGGAGTATTAAATAAAAAAATATTTAATTATTCAACTTCTGAAACACCCTTAGATTTTGCAAAATCTATAATGCCTTTAATTATTAGCGAAACGAACGTGTTAAAAACTAACGATTTAATTATTGACATTGGAACAAATAACGACTACATGTTAGCTCAGGATTTGTGGGCAAAAATCAAATAAAAAAAGATGATAATTTCACAAACACCCGTTAGAATTAGTTTTTTTGGAGGAGGTACCGATTTTTATGATTTCTATTCAAAACACGAAGGCTGTGTTTTAAGTACAGCGGTTAATAAATATATTTATGTAATTGTAAATAAACGTTTTGATGATAAAATTGTAATAAATTATTCAAAAACTGAACAACATAATTTTATTTCGGAAATTCAGCATGAAATTGTTAGGGAAGCATTAATAAAAGCAAATATTAATAAGTCGATTGAAATTACTTTAATTTCCGATATCCCAGCAGAGGGCTCGGGCATGGGGTCATCAAGTAGTTTAACAGTAGGCTTGTTAAATGCTTTATACAAATTTAAGGGAATTGATAGTACGCCTGATAAATTAGCTAATGATGCTTGTGAAATAGAGATTGAAACATGCAGAAAACCTATTGGGAAACAGGACCAATATATTGCAGCTTATGGTGGATTTTGTGAAATAATATTTAAAAAAGATAATTCGGTTTTTGTAAACAAAATTATGTTAACCGAGAATATTTTAAAAAAACTTACTTTAAACTTAGTGTTATTTTACACAGGAATTACTCGTCAATCGAGTTCAATTCTTTTTGAACAAAAACAAAATATAACCTCAAAAATAAAAGAACTTAAACTTATTAAATCATTTGTGTCTGAAGCAAAGAGCAACATTTCTAATAATGAGTTAGATAAATTTGGTGAATTATTGAATCAAAGCTGGGAAATAAAAAAAACATTAGCCAATAAAATTTCAAACAAACATCTTGATTTAATGTATGATAAAGCCTTAAAATGTGGTGCTTTAGGAGGTAAAATATTGGGAGCAGGAGGAGGCGGTTTTTTATTAATTTATGCCAAAGACAAAGATATGCCAAAAATTAAAAACGCTTTAGTTGATTATAGAGAAATGTTGTTTAATTTTGAAAACGAAGGTTCAAAAATTATTTTAAATACTGGAGGGTTTTATGAAAATAAGTGAATTTATTTGTAGTTTAAAAAATAATTTAGATAGAATTCAGGATGCTGAGATTGAAGACATTCTGTCGCTTATTTATCAAACTACTATTAATAATAAATCTATTTATTTAATTGGAAATGGAGGTTCTGCATCAAATGCTTCTCACTTTTCTCAAGACCTTTCTAGAATTACTATATTAAATCAAAATCTTTCAATGAAAATTAAAGCTTTTAGTTTAACCGATAATGTGTCATTTATTACTGCTGTGGCTAACGATTTTGGTTTTGAACAAATATTCACCTCTCAATTACAAATATATGCTTCCGAGGGCGACCTTCTTATTGCTATTAGCTGTTCGGGGAATAGTAAAAATATTATTAATGCTGTAAATTTTGCAAAAGCTAATAATATAAATGTTCTTGGTGTAACTGGTTTTTTGGGTGGTAAACTTAAAGAGATTTCTGATTATAATTTGCATGTTCCTGTGAGCGATTTTGGAATAGTTGAAAGCATACACTCTATAATATTTCACTTTATTGTTATGGAAATTGAAAAAAGATACTCAAAGAAATAATCAATTTGGATAACCAAATTTTTAATATTTAAATCTAATATTCATTGAAGTCATACTTTCAAAAATTTAATGAAATTTTAAAAGAAAATAGATTTTCTTATTTTTTCTTACTTTTTATTGGTGTTGTAATATTTAATTGGGCATATCAAGGCTATATTAAGTATTTTTTGATTTTTTTATTTGTTTTAAGTTTGTTATCATTTGCAGTTCAAAGTGTTATATTACTTAAAAAGAATATTTACTTATATACATTCAGAATTTTTTTGATAATTTTATTGTGCTTTGAAGTGGTTTTCGGATTTTTAAACTCTAATGATAAATCGAGCATTACTGGATACTACGATTATGTTGTATCCGACTCTGTTTTAGGTTGGCGTTTTAAGCCTAATTGTGACCAAGTTCGGTCTACTAAAATATATAATGACGATACTGTTTATGATGTTTATTATTCGTCAGATAAATATAGTAGAAGGAAGCAATATAGTTTTGATGAATTAAATCCTAATTTTTTGAGTGATAAAAAGAAACATGCAATCTTTTTAGGGTGTTCATTTACTTTTGGACAGGGATTAAATTATGAGTCAACCTTTCCATATTTATTCGAAAGAGAAAATCCTGATTATAAATCATATAATTATGGATTTTCGAACTATGCACCGCATGAATTTTGCTTTTTTTTTGATAAGGGGGTTAATATTGTTAATAATGTTTCGGTGCCACAAGACAGCGGTTTTTGTATGTATTCCTATATAGATGATCATTTAAATAGGGTTTTCGGAAGTAGTGACTATTTGTCAAATGCAAATACCAAGGATTCTCCTGAGGTTTTTATTAAAAATAATAAATTGATACTAAAAAAAAGAAGTTGTGTTAAAAAAATGACTTCGTGGTTTTTAAATAATTCCGAAACCTTAAAGTATTTTGGAATAAAAACAACTTATCCAAAAAATGATGAGTTTTATAGAAGATTTGCTGATATAGTTAATTATACTGCTTGTAAATATTGGGAATTAAAGCCCTTTGGAGATTTTTATGTGAGTTTGTATCCAAATAAATATTGCGTTATAGATACGTCATGGATAAAGTTTTTAGATAAAAAAATTATACTTTTAAAAACTAATTCGCCAAAAGATTTTGATTCAAATAAATCATATCTTATTAAAAATGATGGACATCCAAATAAACAACTAAATTTATATTACGCACAAGAGATTACTAAATCAATAATTAAAAAATAGACAATTGAATAGTTCTCATTTCACATTTGGAATTTCTGTGATAATTTGCACATTTAATGGAGCAAACCGAATAAAACCAACCTTAAAAGCACTTTACTGCCAAAAAATAAACAATGATTATCCTTGGGAAATTTTAATTATCGATAATGGTTCAACAGACAATACCATTCAAATAGTAAACGATTTCATCGACAAAAGTCAAAAAATGATTTCAGTGAAAATATTATTAGAACCAAATAAAGGTAAATCAAATGCATTAATTAAAGGATATGATGAGGCAAAATATGAGTTTATGCTTGTATGTGACGACGACAACTGGCTCAATCCAAATTATTTAAGTACAATAATAGAGCTTTTTACTTTGAATCCAGATATTGGGTTATTAGGAGGATATGGAATAGCAGAATTTAAAAATGACATTAAACCAAATTGGTTTGATAAATATCAAGCTTGTTTTGCTTGTGGAAAATTGCATCAAACTTCTGGGTTTTTAAAGAATGGAGATGTGTCAATTTGGGGTGCAGGTTCAATAATTAAAAAAACGGTTTGGAATTACTTAAGAAGCAATGGATTCTATTTCATTAATAATACTGGTAATGGAAATCAATTAGGTGAAGATTTGGAATTAGCTCATGCTGTTTATTTTGCTGGATTTAAATTATATTTTGACGATCGCTTGTGGTTTTATCACGATATGAGTGGGGGTAGAGTTACATGGCTTAATGCTCAAAATCAAATCAAAAATAGTGGAAGTATTATGCATGTTGTTTTTTTAATGGCTTTTAAAAGTAGCATCAACAATCATAAACAATTCAATTTGATGTATTATCAAATGATTTTATCACTTTTCGTAAATTTAATGAAACAAATTTTAGTAAAAAACAATGTTTTTTCGAGAAAACATGTTTATTACCAGCTTAAAGAGCTACTTTTAAACAAAAAAAAGTATCACTCCATTTATAATAATGTTTTGCCTTGGATTACAAAATTTAAATTAAATAGAAACAAATAATTTTTCATGAATCCTCTTGTGTCATTTGTAATTCCTGTTTTTAATGCTGAACTTTTTGTTGCTCAAGCCATCGATTCGGTTTTAAATTGTGGTTACCATCACATAGAAGTATTGCTAATTGACGATGGTTCAACGGATTCATCTTTTGATATTTGTAAATTGAACGCCGAAAAATCTTCACTCATTTGTTTGTTACAACATGAAAATAAACAACACAAGGGGACGTCATTAACAAGAAAATTGGGAATTGATAATGCAAAAGGAGAATTAATATACTTTTTAGATGCCGATGATACCATTATAAAAGGTGAGTTAAGTAATTATGTTAATGTTTTCTTGGAAAACCTTGATGTAGTATTAATTCATGGAGATATAAAAACTTTTGGTGAAATTGAAGCTATACCCAATCCAGAAATAGGATTTGTTATAGGTTATTCAAATAAAAAATATCTTCAACAAAATGAACCATATTTTTTAAAAAGTGATAGAATTTGTACATCTACTGTATGTGTTAGAAAAAGTGCATTAGATGGCATTAATTTTAATTTTAATAAAATTTTTCCAATGGGCGAAGATTGGTTAATGAAGACTCTATTGTCTGAAAAAGGTTATTTTTACTATTTTTCGCATCCAATAGTAAATTACCGAATTCATAAAAATTCGGCAACGTACATGGCTCACCAAAAGGGTGATATATACTTAAAATATAATTTAATCGAATTCTATTTGTGTTTATTAACTAATACAATCAGTGAGTTAATTAAAAATATTGTAATATTAAATTTAGAAGAAGTGATGTCCGATGTTTACAAATTATATCAAGAAAACTCAAACTTAAAAAGAGCAAACAATTTAAATTTTAAATTTTCAAATAATAATGATGGCAATGTTTTCATTTTGAAAAATAAACTATATGGTCTAGAAAGAGGCTGGGGATATTATTTCTATTTTATTTATAGATTAAAAAACTTTTGGCGAAAATGGTTTTTATTTAAAACTAAAATTTAAAAATTAAGGTAGCCTGAGCATGAAAAAAATATTTATAAATGGACATTTTTTAACTCAACAACTTACAGGTATTCAGCGATTTTCGCATGAAATAACCAGTGCCTTGTGCGAAAACAATGCAGCCATTATAGTATTAGCACCTAGGAAAACGTTACATGAATACTCATTAAAATGTAAGATAATTAAATTTGGTATTTTTTCAGGAATTATATGGGAGCACTTTGAATTACCACTTTATTTGTTTTTTCATAAATGTCCATTATTAATCAATTTCGGTAGCCCAGGACCTCTTTTTTATCGAAATAGAATTGTCAGTATTCACGACATCTCGTTTTACACTCACCCAGAATGGTTTTCAAAGTTTTATCGAACTTACTATCAAGTTTTAACTCCAATCTTTGCTCGACTTTCAAAAAAAATAATTACTGTTAGTGAATTTTCAAAATCGGAAATAAAAACTTGGCTTAAAATTCCAGACGAAAAATTTCTAATTATTCACAATGCTGTTTCAACTTCATTTAATTCGTATAAAACTGAATTAAAAGCAAGTAATAAAAAATACATATTAACGGTTGCTTCACTCGACCCGAGAAAAAATTTTGAAAGACTTGTTAAAGCATACCATAATTGCAACATTCAACATGAAATTAGTTTAAAAATTGTAGGAAAAGGCTCAAAATTGTTTAATATTACTTTGACACCCGAAATTCTTGAAAATTCATTGGGTTATGTTTCTGACGAACAATTAGTGAACCTATACCGAAATGCGGAGTTATTTGTTTACCCTTCACTATATGAGGGATTTGGCATTCCTCCACTTGAAGCCATGTCGTTTGGGTGTCCAGTTATTTTGTCGGATATTCCTGTTTTTAGAGAATTGTACGGAGATTCTGTTTGCTACGTTGACCCATATAGTACAGATAGTATTGGTAAAGGAATTATTAGAGTATTATCGGACAAAACATACCGCGATGAGCTAATTATAAAAGGGTATGAAAAATCAAAAGAGTTTGATTGGAATAAATCAGCTCTAAAACTAATTGATGTGATAAATCAAATACATTAAGGACAAGATAAAAGGTTATTAACGGCGTCAAATACACAATCAACGCTTATCGGTCCCATATATTCATCTTGATTTCCATTTTTAAAAATTCCTTTGTCATTTTGAATGGCTGGTTCAAGTTTGGTTTTATAAATTGAAATATTTTTTTCTCCGTAAGGACCCCATAAAACAGGAGTGTTAGGACCAAATAAACCGATGGTTTTCACTCCTTGAGCAGCAGCAATATGCATTGGACCGGTGTCGTTACTAATATAAACATTACATTTTGAAATTAAGTAAAAAGTTTCTTTTAAGTTAAACATACCGACAGTGTTTATCGGTTTTTGTTTCATTTGAGAAATAATATTATTTACAATTTCTCTGTTTTTTTTGCTATCAATAAACAGTATATTAAAATTAAATTCCTCAATTAATTTATCTGCCAATTCTGCAAATCTATTTTCAAACCACATTCTATTTTTCGACGATTCGGAGATGCCTGGTGTTATACCAATTATGGGTTTGCTTTTTCGGGTTTTGCTTAAAAATTCATCTATTCGTTTTTGATTTTCAACGGGTATTGATAATTTTTCGAGTTTGCAAGTATCAAAATTTTTGTTTAATACTCGTAGCATGTCGAGGTAATTTTGAACCATGTGTTGGTTTTTCCTAAACTCGACTGTTTTAGTGTATAGTTTAGAACGAAATTGATTTGCAAAACCAACCCGAATTTTACCCAGCAAAAATGATAAAATTGCACTTATGTTCAGGTAGGGTTCGCAATCAAAAACTACATCATAACTGCGATATTTTCTTGCTAATTTAATGATGTCAGATAGGGAATCAAGGTTAAAAATGTGATTTATTTCATAGCATTCGTACACGTCTTTTACTCTTGAACGCAACAAAACATCAACTTCACACGCTTTGTGAGTTTCTTTAATTCCTTTTATTAACGGTAAGGTAAGAATTGAATCGCCAATTGCCCAAAGTTTAATTACTAAAAATTTGTTATTGTTTTCTTTTTGAAGTAATTGTTTTCTAAAAAAGGAAAAAAAAATGATTATTAATCGCCCAAAATATTTATCAATAAATCGTAGAATGTGAATCATTTATTTGTTTTTAACTGCTTTTATTTCTGCGAATTAGCGAAAGTTGTTCGGCGATTAAACCTAAAAGGAAAAACATAATTCCAGCAAAAATCCCTAATAAACTACCTGTCGAAACCCCGTTCCCATTAATGAAAATTGGAATTCCAAAGCCTAAACCAGTTAAAAAACAAATAAGCGACAAGGGTAAAAATATTTTGGCAGGATTAAATAATGTTACAATATTTATTATCTCCATAACTGTATGGAAAGCTGTTTCGATACTTATGCTACTTTTTCCTTTTCGGCGTTTAATAATTGAAATAGGTTCTTCAATAACAAGATGGCGATTGTTGATAAATACCAAGGTTATAATATCGCTAAACGACATGGTGTCGGGAGTTAAAAATAAATACTTTTTTGCTAGGGTTGTATCGTAAATTTTCAATCCCGAATTTATATCATAAATTGGGACATTCATTAATATTTTGGCTAAACTCCTAATAATAAATTTGCCAAAACTTCGGTAATTTGATGAGGTTTTATCTCCCTTTCGAGAGCCTACCACCATGTCTGCATCATTTTTTATTAAACAATGATAAAGCTTTTCGATATCCTTAATTTGATGCTGACCATCTCCATCAAACGTGAGTAAATATTCAGTTTCACATGCTATTATTCCACTTTTAATGGCAGCACCATATCCTTTGTTTAATTTGTGATGTAATACTTTTATTGGAAGCAATTCTCGATAATTTTCAATAATTTGTTTCGTATTATCGTTAGATCCGTCGTTTACTATGATTAAATCCCAATTGTTTTTTTTACAGACATCGTTCAGAGATAAAATAATATCTTTAATATTTTCCTCTTCGTTAAAAACAGGAACAATAATAGTCAAATCGTGGGTTATGTCCATCATCTAAATTTTTGATTATTATTAGCAAAGATAGTTTAAATTCTCGTTTTTTAATTAATGTTTATTGAGATTTTTCTTTTGTAAAGATAGGTTTTTATATGCTAAGTCTTGATTTATTTTAATGTAAGGTTTAGACCTAATTGGGTCTAATTTTACAGCTATTTCAAAATCATTAACTGCTTTTTCCCATTGCTCTAAATTGCCATAAGTAATACCTCTATCGCAATAAACCTTAATTAAATTTGGATTTATAGATAGTGCTTTGTCATAATCATTAATGGCATCGTTCCATTTACCATAATTATTATATGCATTTCCTCTATACGAGTATGTGGTAGCATTATTTGGATTAATATTTAATGCAGAAGTAAAGTCGGCAATTGCTTTATCATAAATTTTAAGATTAAAATAAGAACATCCTCTGGCTAAGTATACATTTTCGTTGCTATTGTTGATGTTTATTGAAGAGTTAAAGTCTACTACCGCTTTTTTTTCATCGCCTAATTTTGAGAATATTATACCTCTATTAAAATATCCCATGGCAAAATTGGGGTCTAATTCTATGGATTTTGAGTAGTCGTTTAATGCATTATTTAATACATTTAAATTTTCAAACGCTTTTCCTCGGTTAAAGTAAGCCATCGAGTGTGTGGGTTGAATTTCGATGTTCTTAGAAAAATCGACAATGGCTTTGTCGTATTGATTAAGTTTTGAATAACATACTCCTCTGTTAAAATATGCTATTCCATCATTTGGGCTAATTTTTATGGCTTTTTCATAATCGGCTAATGCGTTATCAATTAAATTTAATCTTTCATAGGCAAGTGCTCTATTTAAATAGGCATGCGAGAAATTTGGTGAAATTTGAATCGTTTTATCATAATCGGCTATTGCTTTGTTATATTGATTTGATTTAAAATATTCTATACCTCTGTTAAAATGTGGACGGGCTTTATTTGGCGATTTTAATGCTACATCGTTCCATAAAGTAAAGGGGGTTTTCCAAACAGTGTTTCTTTTGATGGTTAGATATGAATTGAAAAGTACAAAAGTGCTTAGAATTAGGATTGCTAAATATTTATTTTTATTTTTAAATAATACGAATGATGTTGTTGCTAAAATTAAAAAGAAACCAACGGATGGTAAATAGGTACGATGTTCGTTAATTACATCGATAATTGGAACAATGCTCGATTCGATAGATAATGTTATGAAAATCCAAAAAATGCCAAATGAAATAATTCTGTTTTTATTGAATAAATATATACCTAAAGCAATTATTGATAGTAAGATTGTGAAATTTAAAATAGTTTTAAACTCAAAAAAAGTTCGGGAAATTGGAAAGTTGTAGTCTAAATTTTGCTCAATAGGAAATATTAATAGCTGAAAATATTTTACAATAACATTAAATTGTGTAAATAGGTATTGCATAGGAGAAATTGGGGAAACATAATCCATTTGTAATGGAGATGCTATTGGCTTAAAAATATTTAACGAGAATCGGAAAATAGTAACAGTAATTATCGCGATTAATCCCAAAATCAATACTTGGTTTTTTCTGTTTTTAATCAAACTTTTGATGTTAAATTTTTGAATAAAAAAGAGTTCAACTAAAAATAAAGTTACTGGAAGTGTATAGGCATTCTCTTTGGTGAAAAAAGCTAATAAAGCAAAAATAACAACTCCCGTAAGAGGTATTAGTTTTTGCTTGAAATGAGCATCCTTAATTCGGTATTTTATATAGCAAATTAACGAGAGAAGATAAAATAGTGTTGCCAAAGAGTTCTGTCGCTGAACAATATATGTAACAGATTGGGTTGCTAAGGGATGCGAAACAAACAAAAGGGCAGTGAAAAATGCAATGATTGATTTGTTTTGGCTAATATTTTCACTTTTTATATTTGGAGTTGAAAAGATAAGTTTTGTCAAAAACCATATTAAACAGGCATTTAGTAAATGTATTAAAAGATTGGTGTAGTGATAGTATTTAACATCGATTTGATGAAAATGATAATTTAAAGCAAACGTAAAAATACTTATAGGTCGTTTCGGACTAAAATTCCACCATGCCTTTATATCGAAGATGTTTTGAATTTTTTTATTATTTACTATGCTTTCAAAGTCATCAAATTGGAATGAACAATTAAAAGAATTTGAATAAATAATAAAACCCAACAAAACAATAATTATTAAACCAATTAATTCCGAATATCTTGAGAAATAGTTGGGTTTGATGAAATATTTTTGTTTTTCAACTTCTTTAGTTTTTTGGGGAGATGGTTTAGTCTTATTTTTCATTCAAAAATTGATATTTATGAGTCTTCCTTTTGACAATTTTTATTTTTTCTAAAAATAAAACATCACACAAAATTAAATTAATTTCAAAACAAAATTGGGAAAATAATTTTATTAAAAAACAAATTTATGTTTTCCAGCCAAAAAATGGAAATAATTAATATTTACAAATAATAATTCCCCTCTTTTGTAATTTTAATATCCGGCAAAAAATGGTTTTTTTCAAAAAAATCAAAGGGAGTTTTTAAAGATTGCCAAAACTCAATCAATTCGGGATTATGGCTAAATTGTTTTTTTAAAATTGCAAATCTTTCATCATTCAAATTTGTTGGAAAAATATGAACTGGAATGTTTTTTTGTCCGTTATTATAAGCTTCGACTGCTAAAATGTATAATTCTTTAATTTTATCATCAGTAATTGGGATGCAACCTATCGAAACACAATCGCCATGAATGAAAATTAAACCGCCAGTTCGTTTTCCTCCAGCTTTGATTTTATCAGAAGCATTTGGGTAATTAATTCCTAATGATAAATGATAACTGCTGGCTGGGTTGAAAACTGATATGGTGTAAAATCCTTCTGGAACTTGTCCATCTCCTTCAAGTCGTTTGGGACCTAATTCACCTGAAAGAACACAGAAGTCATAGGTTTTAAACAATTGATATACTTTATCTTGTTTGTTTTTTGCCCAAACTTCTAATTTTTTTTCTTGCTTTAATCCTCTTATGAAAATTTCCATTTCACTGGGATTTATTCTTTTAGTGCTAAGTTCTTTAAAAAGAGTTTTTTCTTTTTCGGTATAAGCACTTTTAACTCTACTGAATTTAAGTTGTTGGCTTTTAAATGATGATTGAGCTTCAATAAAATTTGTTGAAGAAAATGTCATGAGTATTGCTAATAGAATGATGTTTAAGAGTTTATTTGGAAATTTCATAATAAATTTTGAAACTACTTATTCAATAATGAGTTTTTTCATTATTCGTCCCAAGCTGTTATTAAGTTCGATAAAATATATCCCTTTTGAAAGTTGGGAAACATCATAAGTGCTAGTTTTATCTGAGATCATTTGGCTAAAAATGATTTTTCCTTCAATGGATAGCAAATTCACTCTTGTATTTTCGGTTAATGAAGATAATCGAATTTGAAAAACTCCTTTTGATGGATTTGGAATAATACCAAAATTCAATTTTGAAGACTCATTTAGACTGTTTGATAAGTCGACAAAAATTTTATTTGAAGTGTCGGAAGCACAGTTATTACCTGATATTACGGTATAATAGGTTGCAGTTTCGTATGGTTCATAAGTTTGAGAAGTTGCACCCGGAATACTAAAAATACCACTATTTGTTTCAATATGCCATTGGTTTCCTTCTAAAATATTAGAAGTTAATAATGGATAATTGTATGTTATTTCGGCTATACTTCCAATGGCTGTAATAGCAAATGTTGAGTCATAGGCACAACCATAATCATCTACAACAGAATAAGTATATTGGTATGTGCCTGAGGCTGTTGGAATTATCAAAACAGATGAGTCTGTTTGGGTGTTTATATAAGGACCTGCCCATAAAACTTCATTGATTGGAATTTGATAGCCCCATGTTGATGAACTAATAATTGAAGGGTTAAAATTTAATGACCAATTAAATAAATTCCCGTCATCAATTGCGTAATGGTCGCAAATTGTCAACGACCAAACCCCCAGAATTGGGCACCCAATTAATGAACCAAAACTTTGCATGGGTTTATAATAATTTGAATTGGTAGTTAAATTTGTTGAATCAGCAAATGGAGTTAATTGTGATAAATGAATAAAATAGGGAGATGCACCATGATAGGTAAAGCCCATAGTGGTGTTTTCCGACCATGCATAATTCCAACCACTTCCTAAAAGTTGTGGGATAAAATCGCAACTGCCCTGGTCATCAATTGGGGTACCCAAAAAAATCCCACCACCATTTGAAAACGAATGTATCACCGTTGCCTGTCCGTTAGGACAAAATAATTTTATGTCCAAATCGCCTATATAAGAGTGCTCAATTTTTAAAATCAGCGATTTAATATCATTTACCGATTGAATAGTTTGAGTAGGAGACGCATTGCTAACCATAATAGATGAAGTTAAACAATCGCCCAATTGTGGACAATTTGGACCATCAGGGATATGCCTTGCTGAATCTGCAGAATAGCTCGATTGTGTAGTTGAGCCCACAGGATAATAAAAAATATCATCAGTTGAATGGTTACCGGCTGTAATTAGTAAACTATCGCCTACACAGGTTGTAATTATTGATGGACTAGAAATAATTGGATTTAAAGAAGGTCGAATACGGACTTTTGAATTGTTGTTACTGGTGCAATTATGATTGTCTTTGATACTCAATTTTATCTCACTGGCTCGGATTATTGGATAAGGTGGAGTAAACGATGTAAGCCCAATACCTGAAAAAACTGCCGTATCATTAATTGTCCATGTGAATAAACTGGTATTGTCCGATTGCTGATACGTTATATTGTTTTCTGGATAGTTTCCTTGTCCATTTAATGATAATGTTACAAAAGAGCATAAATTTGAATACAAAATATTGTTTTCAGTTATTAATGTTGGATTTGATGTGTTAGGATTTATTGTTGCAATTATTTGTTGACATCCTCCTGAACACAATGATGTTATTTTAAAACCGGGTGCCGAATCACTTGAGTTTGTTTTAAATCTTAAAGTAATCGCTCCTGAAGTGTTTGTTGGTGATGCCGTAAAAAAAGGCACTCCCGTGGTGATAGGATTTGTATTATTGAACCAAGGTAAATTTAATATTCCTCCACTAATAAGTTTTGCTGGATTTGCAATATTGCTGTCGTAAATAAAAAGTGTGTCGCCAGCATCAATGTTAAAAACATTAAAGATAAATTGAACTTTTGGATTGTTAGCATCATTTGAATAAATGGTAATTGTGTCCATTCGACTATTCCCATAATTATCAATATCACCCCCGTCATCATAAATTGTAGCTTCACAGCCTTCGGTAACAATTCGATGGGTTCCCATCAAATATGAATTTTGTGCAAAACCTAAAGTTGATATACCTATGATACAAAAAAATAAAAAGGTTAACTTTTTCATAACTTGTCTTTTCTGCAAATTTATCATAAATGAAATGAAAAAGCAATAGAAAATCAGTTTATTATTTTTTTTACTCTAATTATTTCTATGAAATTACATTAAAAATTTTCAAAAAGAGTAATTGTAGATTATTCAATATTAATACAATAAATCTAAATTAAAGTGTTTGATTTAGTGTGAAATAAGCAATTTTTGAACATTAATATTGCTATTATTTGATATTCGTACGTAGTAAATTCCTGATTTTAAATTAGAAACATCTATTTTAGTGTTGGATTTATCTGTATTTAGTTTTGTAATTATTTTGCCCTCGAGGGTAATTATTTCTATTAACGTTTCGGAAGATAAATATGAATTTGGAATTTTTACAGAAATAAATGTTTGAGCTGGGTTTGGACTTATTGAAGGATTAAATTTATTCAGAGAATTTATCAAAAGATCCTGAATGTTTATTTTATTTGAAGTGTCTAGTCCGCAATAATAATTGTCAACAACTGTAAAGTAAATGCCATTTTCCAAAGGTTCGTAAGTTTGACCAATTGCATTTGGGATAATGGTAATTCCGGTATTTGTTTCGTAATACCATTGATTTCCAGTTGCCGAATTTGAGCTTAACAAATGACCATCAAAACTTATAATTGCTTCCGTAACAAAAGAATTCACAGTAAAAGTAGAATCATACGAACAGCCAAAATCATCTATTACAGTGTATGTGTAATTATATGATCCCGATTGTTGAGGAATAATTAGTGCCGTCGTATCACTACTTGAATTTATATAAGAACCTGACCATAAAACGTCATCAATACCTAAGTTGTATTCCCAAGGAACTTCTTCATATGTAGCTGGATTTAAATTTAATGACCAATTAAATAAGTAGCCATCATCTGTTTGGTTAACATCGCAAATTTGAATTGACCAAACTCCAGTTAATGGACAGCCAATTAAGGAAGCAAAACTATTCATTGGATGATAGTAGTTAGTGTTGTTTGTCAAATCAGTGGAATCACAACTAGAATGTGATTGACCAAGATGTAAGTAACTTGGATTACTTCCGTGATAAGAATATCCCAAACTTGTATTTTGCGACCAAGCGTAATTCCATCCATCTCCAATAAGTTCCGAATTATATTCGCAGCCTCCTTCATCATCGGTAGGTGCTCCTAAAAATAATCCCGAGCCATTTGGGTTAGCATGAATTACTGCCGATTGACCATTTGGACAAAATAATACAATTTGCAAATCACCCAAATATGAATGTTCAATATTTAACACGACGGATTGAATATCGTTTAAAGATTCCAGATATGCATACGGGGGATAATTTGTTACAAGAATGTCCGAAGATAAACAAGCACCAGATTGCGGACAATTTTGTCCATCAGGTATATGCAATGCAGAGTCGATTTCGCTAGTATTCTCAGTGCTCGAATGAATCGGCATTAATTGAATGTCAGATTCTGATGGGTAACCAGCATTTATAAATATGGAATCGCCCAAACAAATATTATAGGTGTCTGGAAATTTTATAATCGGATTTAAGGAAGATCGGATTCGTACATTCGTATAGTTTATATTTTCACATTCGTGCGTATCCAAAATTTGAAGTTTAATATTTGTTGCTTGAAAAAGTGGATAAGGCAAGGTTAGCGTACTCATCCCAACACCATGATACCATCCGGTATCGTTAATCATCCAAAAAAAGTTGCTAGTAAGGTCTGATTGTGCATATACAATATTGTTTTCGGGATAAGTTCCAAATCCTTTTATAATGAGTGGTTGATTTTGACAAACATTGGAGTACAAAAAACCATTTTCGGTTACAATGGGAGGTGTTGAAGCTAAGGTGTTAATATTTGCAATAATTTTTTGACATGCTTTCCAACAATTGGTCGAAATTTTAAAACCAGTAGCATTATTACTTGAGTTCGTTTTAAAACGCAAGGTAATAGCTCCCGTTAAATTTGAAATGGAAGCGATAAAAAAGGAAGAATCTGTTTGAATTGGATTTGAATTGTTAAACCATGGAACATTAAGTGGTCCACCACTAACAAGTTTTAATGGATTCGCATCAGCTCCGTCGTAAACAAACAATGTATCACTTGGATCGATGTCAAATTCATTTAAAATCAAATAAACTCTTGGATAAAAGCCATTATTCGTATGGATAGTAATGGTGTCGTTTCTGTTGCTTCCATAATTGCCGTTTAGTCCACCGTCATCAGATATTATGGCACCGCAACCCTGTAGAACAACTCTGTTTGTTCCAAAATTGTATTGTCCATATATATTTATTAATGAGAAAAGGGCTAAAATAAGTAGCAAAGAATTTTTCATAGTCTGTTTTTTTCTTACAAATATAAGAAAATTAAAACAAACTAAATAAAATCAGATTTATGATAGATATAAATTTCTGTTTTTATACCTGTTCCTTTAAAAATTACAGTAATTGAAATTCAATTCGTATTATGTAATTATTATTTGGATTTTTTCCCCAAGGACAAACCTGAAGTTTTTGCATTTCGGTAATTACATAATTAGATAAATCAGTGTTGCTTGTGTTAAATTCGTTAACCACTAGAAACCCTTCAGAATTGTAGCTAAACGATAGCGCAACAAATCCTTCCATATTGTTTTTCTTAGCAAATTCAGGATATTTTATCAAGGATGAAATTTGTTCCGATAAAATGATAGAATGATTTGGTTTACTTGTTTCATTTGTTTTTGTTTCAAAACCATCTGCAAATGAAAGGTTTGTAGCAATAAGTATTAAGCCAAAAAGAACATATTTTATTGTTTTCATAATTTTATTTTTTAATTGATTTGTAATGTAAAAACATAAAATTCACGATTCTGTTTTATAAATAAAAACTATGATATCATAGATGATTCCATACTCATCAGATGACTACAAGTCATCTGATGAGTAACATCTGAAGAGTAAAGAGAAATTTTGAGTTAAATTATTTTAAATCTATCACTTAGAACATTTAAATATATTCAAACACAAAGGAAATCAACCATTAGAATTTACTTAGAGGTGCTTTGAAAGCAAAATAGAAGATGTTATTTTAATTTTTTAATTTAAAAATCACATTGTAAATACTTAAATTAAAGAGTTTTGGAGTTTTGATAAATATTCTTAGCTTTGTCGCCTTATTTGAAAATAAAAACAAACATATATGAAAAAATTAGCAGTTATTGCTTTTGGCGGAAATGCTTTACTCAGAGGCGACCAAGAGGGTACTTTTGAACAACAAATTAAAAACGTAACCGATACGTGCGAAAATTTAGTTGAACTTATTAAAAAAGGATTTGACATTGTAATTGGTCATGGAAATGGACCACAAGTGGGCAATGTATTGTTGCAACACGAAGCGGGTGCAAAAGTTTATGGAATTCCTCCTCAACCGATGCATTTTTGTGTTTCTGAAACACAGGGTTCTATTGCATACTTAATTGAACAACAGCTATCTAACGTGTTAAAACGGAATGGTATAAATCGCAATGTAATTTCCATCGTTACACAAGTTATCGTTGATAAAAACGATACTGCCTTTATGAATCCTACAAAACCTGTTGGACCATTTTATAGCAAAGAAGAAGCCGACAAAATGCAAATGGAGCAAGGTTGGGTTTTTCAAAAAGATCCTCGCGACCGCGGATGGCGTCGTGTTGTGGCTTCTCCAAAACCTGTGGAGATTAACAATTGGCAAATTGTCGAAAAATTGGCTAAAGAAGGGAATATCGTGATTACCGTTGGTGGTGGTGGAATTCCTGTCATCATTAATGATAAAGGCGAATTAGAAGGTGTTGATGCAGTGATTGACAAAGACTTAGCTTCGGCAACCATGGCAGCTCGCATTAAAGCCGATGAATTTATCATTTTAACCGATGTGCCAAAAGTGTTTATCAATTTTAATAAACCAAATCAAAAGTCCTTAGATGTTTTAAAAGTTGAGGAAGCCCAACAATATATGGACGAAGGTCATTTTGCAGCTGGAAGTATGGCTCCAAAAGTTAAAGCTTGTATGATGTTTGTCGAAAATGGTGGCGAAGAAGCAATTATTACCGAGGCAACACAACTTAAAGATTCGCAATGCGGAACTAGAATTGTTCGATAACATTTGTTTTATCTACCGATTTAATTTAATTTTGAAAACGAATAATCAGTAATTAATAATAAAATTTATAGGAGGCTTTATGGCATTTAATTTAAGAAACAGAAACTTTTTAAAAGAGTTAGATTTCACCAAAGAAGAATTAGTATTTTTATTGAACTTATCTAAAGAGTTGAAAAACGCTAAATATGCTGGCACAGAACAACAGCGTTTAAAAGGGAAAAACATTGCATTAATTTTCGAAAAAACTTCTACACGTACTCGTTGTGCTTTTGAAGTGGCAGCTCAGGATCAAGGTGCTCATGTTACATACTTGGAACCAACCGGCAGCCAAATGGGACACAAAGAAACCGTTAAAGATACCGCTCGTGTTTTAGGCAGAATGTATGATGGCATTGAATATCGTGGCTTTGGACAGGAAATTGTGGAAGAATTAGCACAATACGCTGGTGTTCCGGTATGGAATGGGTTAACCAACGAATGGCATCCAACACAAATGTTAGCCGATGTGTTAACGATGATGGAACATTCGGACAGTCCACTCGAAAAAATATCCTATGCTTATTTAGGCGATGCTCGTTTTAACATGGGACGTTCGTTATTAGTTATCGGAACTATTCTTGGAATGGATGTTCGTATTGGAGCACCCAAAAGTTTATGGCCCGATGCTGATTTAATTGCTGAATGTAAGGAAATTGCAAAAAAATCGGGCGCAAGAGTAACCATTACCGATAATCCTATCGAAGCAGTTAAAGATGTTGAGTATGTACACACCGATGTATGGGTTTCGATGGGTGAAGCTAAAGAAGTTTGGGCTGAACGCATTAAGTTATTAACTCCATACCAAGTAAATGGCACTATTATGAAAAAAACAGGAAATCCAAAGGTGAAATTCATGCATTGTCTTCCTGCTTTCCATAATGCAGATACTAAAGTTGGAAAACAAGTTTCGGAAGAGTTTGGTTTAAAAGACGGTATTGAAGTTACCGAAGAAGTTTTTGAAGCAACAAATTCGTTGGTTTTTGACCAAGCCGAAAATCGCTTACATACCATCAAAGCGGTTATGGTTGCAACCCTAGGTGCATAATCTACTGAGTCCGACTTCGGAGACTTCGGACAACGGGATCCAACACCGTTGTCCGAAGTCTCCGACTTCGGACTTACGTCTCCGACTTCGGACTTACGTCTCCGACTTCGGACTCATAAAAAAAGGCTTTTCAATCGAAAAGCCTTTTTTATTGTAATTTTCTTTTATTGCAAAAACTATCGATTTAGCATTAACTTTTTGGTATACGTTTCGTTCCCATTTCGGACTTCGATAAAATAAATACCATTGGAATTTCCACTTAAATCCATAATATGCCAGCGTTGAACGTTTTCGGTGCGATTTACCAATTGTCCAAGTGAATTATATACACTAACTTGAGAAGGTTTGTTTGAATCAATACTTATTTGAACATTTCCGGTGGATGGATTTGGATAAACACTAAAAATTGAATTTTCGGTTTCATCAATTCCAACATTGTTGTATTCAAACGATAAATCGTCAACAAACAACATAGTTCCAAGCTGAGGTGCACTTCCTGCCGAAGAAATCATAATAATATTAAACGAATCTGGAGTTGCAGTGGATGGAGTATAATCTAAGTCAATTGAAAACGCTTCATAGGTTGAAACTTGCTGATTAGTTGCAAAAGCAGCTTGAGTTAGTGTGTCGCGAGTTTGTGTTCCGGCATTCCATTTTGTTGTAACGACAAAAATCACCATGGTGTCACCCTGCATATTGTCGTATTTGAAAAAACCATTTAGTTTATTTGGTTTTCCACTCAAAGGTACACCTCCGGTGATAGCTAAACCACCGCCACCTAGTATGTCAAGTGTCATTGCTCCAGTTGTTGCAATGCCCGGAATTGTTCCTAATAACATAAGTTCTTGAGTTTGAACTTTTGCTGCAAATTGACCCGATTTTGCTTGGTCGGTTTGAACCATTAAATTTGCAGTTAAAAACCCCATAACTGAAATTGTTCCTTGCCATCCATCACAGGTCGCTGTATCCGTCCAGTTTTCAAATCCACCATTTGGAACTTGAGTTTGTGCGTTTGATACGGAGATTCCTAAAAACATTAGGAAAAATAGCGAAATAATGTTGATTTTTTTCATAGGCTTGTGATTTTTATTGTGATTTATTTTTTATTTGTCGCATAAAGATACTTTTTAATTCCTAAAAAGTCAATATTTTAAAATTATGTGTTTTTTAACAAATTTGCTAAATAAAAGAAAGTCAGATAAATAAAATTCATGTATTAACAATTATTAACAATATTAAAATGTTTGTTTTTTAAAAAAGTCAATGGTTCTATTTAAACTTTCGGGTTCTCCTGTATACAGAATTGTGTCGTTTTCCGAAAACGTAAAATTTGGATGAGGGTTTGTTATCAGTTCGTACTCACGTTGAATTCCTAATATAGTGGCTCCTGTATTTTTTCTGACATCCAGTTCTCTAATACTTTTTCCAATTATACTCATGTGGCTTTTAATAGTAAATGAACGCACATCAATTTCGGGAATAGGTTTTGAAAAATCCAATTGTATTTTTTTATCCAAATTCATATCCCATAAGGCTGAATAATTATTGTCGCGGGTATATTCAATAATTTTATGAATGTCGTTTTGGCTTACATGATAATAACTGAGAACTCGATTGAATATTTCGATGGAAGTTTCGTATTCTTCGGGTATAACTTCATTAGCTCCTAAATTCTGTAAATCTTCAACGGCTTTTAAATATCTTGTTCTAACAATAATATGAACATTAGGGTTTGATTTGCGACAATATGAAATAATGATTCGTTGAGTAAAAGCATAGGATATTGTACAAACTACCATTTTTGCTTTAGCTAACCCTAATTTTTCAATCACTTCGGTTGATGTTGCATCGCCATAAAAGATGGGCTCTCCTTTTTGTTTGTGTTTTTTTACTACATTCATATTCGAGTCGATGATGACATAGGGGATATTTGCTTCTTTTAAAATTTTAGCTAAATTTTTTCCATTAAATCCAAATCCGATAATAATTACATGATTTTCCTTTATACCCTTACGCTGGAATTCACTTTGAAGTATATTTTTTCGATTAAATTGATGCTTGATTCTCAAAAATCTTAGAATTTCAACCGAGATGATAGGAGCATACCTCATTATGAATGGGGCTCCAATCATTGAAAGAATTGAGGCGGCAATAAAAATTTGATAAAATTTTTCATCAATTAAGTGATTAATTCGTCCTTGCATGGCTAAAACAAACGAGAACTCGCCAATTTGAGCTAACCCTAATCCAGTAATTATCGATGTTTTAGAGGTAAATCCAACAAAATACGCTGCAAAATAACCCACTATTGATTTAATGATAAATAGTCCTACCACTAAACCAACAATAGCAACGATATTATGGTACGCAAAATTTATATTCAAAAGCATTCCTACCGAAACAAAGAAAAGTCCCATAAAACTCTCTTTAAAAGGGATAATATCGGCAGTTGCCTGATGTGCATATTCCGATTCAGACAACATCATTCCTGCTAAAAAAGCTCCTAATGAAAGCGATAAACCCAGCTTGTGTGTAAAAACAGCTGTTCCAACACAAAATAGCATGATAGAAATGATAAAAAGCTCTCTGCTACGAGTTTTTACAATAGCATCAAACATCATGGGCACTAACCAATTTGATCCAATAAAAACAAATAATATAATTACACCACTTCTTAAAAGTAATAAAAATATCTCCGTAAAATTTAATTCTGTTTTTCCTCCCATTAAAGGAATCATGATTGAAAAGAAAACCACACAAAGGTCCTGAAAAAGAACAATTCCAATTAATGTACGACCATGAGGTGTGCGGATTTCGTTATTGTCGTTTAAATATTTTATTACAATGGCTGTTGAGCTTAAAGTGATGATAAATCCCCAAAATACTGCCTGTGAAAATGAAAATTTTAAAAATAAATAAGCTATTATAAAAGTAACAAATATTGTAATTCCAACTTGAAACGAACCTGCTCCGAACACAATACGTTTCATTCGTAAAAGTTTTGCCACCGAAAATTCCATTCCTAAGGCAAATAATAATAAAATAACCCCAATTTCGGCAAAGGTTTCAATTTCGGTGATGTTTTTTATTAAACCGATAGCATGTGGACCAATGATAATACCTGCTACTAAAAAGCCTACTAATGATGGAATTTTAATTCGGTATAAAAAAAATACTACCAATACCGATACCCCAAAAATTATTACCAACGATTCTAAAAAGCCCAACTCCATCTAGTTTTTTTACAAAATTAAAAATATTAGCTTAAAACTTACGTTTATTGTTCTTTAAATTGTAAATGATTTTAATATCATACAACATTAGCAGAATAAAAACGAAATGTTTTCAAAACTAAAAATTTATTAATAAATTTGTAAATCTTAAAATAAATTCATGAAAAATAAATTTCTTATAACATTACTCATTGGATTAACCATGGTAATGGTGTTTAGTAGGTGTGCCAAAGAAAATTCTTCAGATGTTAATCAGGACAGAATTTACGCTTCGTACGAACTTTTTTATAATGCAAACGAAGATAAAACATATGCCCGTGCAAGTTTCCGCTTTGGTAATCCAACAGGAACATTGTTAGAATTAACTAGTCCAAGCGAAGTTCGTTTTAATAATGATATACTTTCATTTAAACCGGCTTTAGTTTATTACGAAAAAGAATATGCGGGCTTTATAAACACTGGGTCATTTGTATGGACCGATACAGATGGCAATTCATTTACTAATACGGCTGATTTTCATACTATTAATTATCCTATTGGTTTAGATACCATAAATCGAAATGCAGCTTTTGAAATGTTTTGGCAAGGTGATAGTTTGCAAGCGAGTGAAGTAGTTTACCTGACCATAAATGGTGTTTTAGAAGGTGATGCACAAGTATTTACACAATCAAATATAAACAGCAAAAGCATAATTTTAGCCATGAATAAATTGCAGTTACTGGGACAAGGAAACGGTCAATTGTGGCTCGACAGGACATTTTCACCTGCTTTACAGCAAAAAACTTCGGCGGGCGGAGCAATTATCAGTAAGTATCGACCCATAAATAAACAAGTTTACTTAAAATAAAAAAAATCATTATGAAAAAAATCATTATTATAATTCTTCTTATACCTGTTTTGGTGTATAGTCAAACTACCTTACCTGTTAAAAAAGTTACCATTTATAAAAACTCAACAGGAATGGTAATGAAGCAAGGTGTTGTAAAAAAATCGAACGGAAAATTTGTAATTACTGTTCCAAAAAACACGTTGTTGGGAACATATTGGATTTCGACCTCAAAAGAAACTCCTATAAAAAATGTAGTGTTTAAAACCGACACCATTAAAGTAAAAACTCAAGCTACAAACATCACCCAAATTATCGAAAATAACATTGGAAAAGATGTAACTTTTACGGTAGTTTACAACGAAAAATCGGAAAAAGTGATAAGTGGTAAATTGGTGAGTTTTTTACCTCAATCGAACTTGGTGAAGATAAAACAGGAAAATGGTAAAACCAATATTTTTAATGTTTCAAACATTGCTTTTATGGAATTTGTGGGCGATAATAATTCTCTTTTTGAGAATGACAGTATTGTTAAAACAGCATTTATTGATGCTGATAAAACCAACGATTCGCATACGTTTGTAGAATATTATATGCAGGAAGGGTTTAATTGGATACCTTCATATTTTTTGCGTTTAAACAACGATAAAGATGCTTATTTAGAGATGAAAGCCACCATTGAAAATTATGCTGAAAATTTAGTAGATGTTGATTGCGAATTGGTTGTGGGTTCACCTCAATTATACTTTGGAAAACAAAACGACCCTATGAATTTTGGTTGGTTGACAATAAACGCACCTAAACAGCAAGCGGTTTATCGCTTTGACAATGCATATAGTAATAATCAGGTTCAAACACAAACAACATCAGATGGAACTGGTTTTGCTTATGAGTACAATGCCAATGGCGAAATTGGTTTTGAAACCGAAGGAGAAAAAAATAACGATTTATATTATTATCAAGTTGGAAAAATTTCGCTACCATCTGGTACCAAAGGATTTTTCCCAATCTTTGGAGCAAACATCGCATACACCGATAAATACAAAGCCGAAATACCCGATAAAGTAAATATGGCTAACAGCGGTTATTGCGATAATACCGAAAATATTTACGATGTTTTTCACTCAATTGAACTTAAAAACTCAACAAATAATCCTTTTACAACTGCTTCTATCATGGTGATTTCGGAAAAAGGACAGTTTATGGCTCAGGATTTAATGAAATACACTCCAATTGGAGGAACTTCATCTATCCGTTTATCAAAAGCAATAGATATTCTGCTTAAAAATACCGAGGAAGAAGTTTCAAGAGTTGATAATGCAAAACGAATTGGACGAACTACTTATTCAAAAGCTGTAATTAAAGGTACTGTAATACTCGAAAACCTACAAAAGAAGTCTGTGGTGGTTGATGTAACCAAAAGTTTTTCGGGAACAACTACAAATGATGGTGGTTCAACTGTGAAGAAAAATAAAAGATACAATACTGCGAATCCATTTACCGATTTAATTTGGAATGTTTCGCTTGGAGCTGGTGAAAAAAAGACGCTAACATACCAGTACGAAGTTTATTTTATTGGTTATTAGATAACAAATCTATTCTGTACTTCTATTATTAAATGCCTCCATCTCTCTTGATAAAAAAGAGTTAATGATTTCGTCGAATTGTTGATGGAAATCCTCAAAAAGTTTAACAATTCTTGCTCCTTCGGGAGTAAGTTTTGTTTTTCCGCCAGTTGCTCCACCACGCTGACGCTCAACAAGATAAAATCCAAGTTTTTGCTCAATTTCTTCCAGTTTATTCCAGGTTTTTCGATACGAAAAGCCACACTCTTCAATGCCTAATTTTAGCGATTCTGTCCGTTCGATTGCTTTTAACAATTTGCATTTCCCATCGCCCAACAAGCTTTCACCACTTTCGTTTTCAATCCAAATCTTAAAATTTAGTTTCAATTTGTTCTCTTTTTCTGATTTCATAAATATTTTTTTCTGATTTTAAAAAGTAAAATATTCAAACTAACAATCAATTAATAAATCGGTATCATCCCAACGGATGATGCTTTAAATTGAATATAAACATTCGAATTTAATTGAAAATTGTTCGTTTTAACGGCTTCGTTTGAAACAATTACTTTTAGAATTATTCCAACGTCTATTTTTAATTCGGTTCTATTACCAATACAAATTAACTCCGAAATTTTTCCATTAAGTCGATTTTGAGCACTTGAAACAATGTTTTCGTTTGATAAAATGATGGATTCTTCGGGTATAAAAATATAAGCTTGTCCCAAATACTTTTCAGCAAGAGATACTCTAAGGTTGGAATTAATGATTTTTGCTTCTGTTAGTTGAGTTTCTGAATTATACTTTAACTCGGCTTTAAAAATATTCTTATGACCTGCAAATTTTGCCACAAAAGGGTGCTTCGGCGAATTATGAAAGTCCATTGGCGAGCCTATTTGGATAATTTTACCGTTGTCGATTAAAGCTATTCTATCACTCAATTTAGCAGCTACTTCAAAATCGTGTGTTACATGAATAATTGTTAACCCAGTTTTGTTTAATTCGCTAAATAACTGAATAAATTCATCTTGTAAATTAACATCTAAAGATGATAATGGCTCATCGAGCAATAATATATCAGGTTTTGTAACAACACTTCGGGCTATTGCCACACGCTGTTTTTCGCCACCCGATAAGGATTCTACTTGACGGTTTAATAATTTTTCCACACTGCATTTTTTCGACCATTCTGCGATTAATTGGTTTCTCTTTTCCTTGTCAATTTCTTGACTTTTTAAACCATATTCGATGTTTTTCTGTACCGATAAATGTGGAAATAAGGATAAATTTTGAAAAACAATACGAAAAGGGCGTTTTTGGATGCTTTTTTGAGAAATATTTTCTCCATTATGAATAATCTCTCCCGAGCTACATTTTCTGAATCCTGCAATTAGGTCTAAAAAAATACTTTTGCCCGAACCTGAGGAACCAACAATAGAGAAAAATTCCCCATCGTTAATTTGCAATGAAGCATCTTTAATTGAAAATTCGCCAATTGTATAATGTATGTTTTTAAATACTATCATTTAGTTCGAGGTTTAACTAATCGAAACAAAAAGAAAATCAACAAGCTAATAGAAATAAATAGGATTGCAACAGGACGTGAGTGAGCAAGTCCGTACGTTGTAAATCGCTCAAAAATTAGGATTGGAGTGGTCATTGGGTGATAAGCAATTATGATTACAGCACCAAATTCACTCATTCCACGGGCAAACATCAGAACAATTCCGCCTACAATTGATCTCCATGCTAAAGGCAAAGAAATAGTAAAAAACACACGGAATGGCGAAGCTCCCAAATTTAAAGCAGCCAACTCGTACTTTCGTGGAATTGAATCAAAACCTGTAAGAGCAGCATTAAATAAAAAAGGTATGCTTACAAAAGCCATGGCTAAAGCAATGCCTGCAGGAGAACCAATAAAATCTAATCCCAGCGAATGAGTGAGTTTTCCAATGTGTGTATTTCGGCTTACAATTCCTAAAATGGCAATTCCTGCGGCTGTATGTGGTATAACAACCGGTAAATCAAACAAACTGATTAAAATTCTTTTCAGAAAAAAATTATTTCTGGAAATAAAATACGCTGCTGGAATAACAAAAATTCCTGAAACGAGGGTAGCCATCATTGCCGAATAAAGTGTTATAACAATGCTATCCGTAACTTCCTCATCGGCTACCACCGCTTTTAATTCCGGAAAATTTGATGAAACAAATAATCCTACAATAGGTGCTAAAATAAACAATACAGCAAAACTTCCCAGAATCACAAAAAGTAGACGAAACCAATCAAAGGATACTTGATTCATTAGTTGAATTTGATCGAAAAAACAAATTTACGAATAAAATTTGCATTCTAACTAATATCGATAAATATTACCTTGACGTAATCTGATTAAAAAAAAATATAAAAATTCATAAAACCTTAATAACATTTCTTCAAATTTTGTTTTACTTAAAAATAAACTAATTTTGCGAGTGAAATGCATAAATATGCAACTCGATTAAAGTAAAAACAATTAAACAATTTATATCATGAATAATGCAGTTTTCTTATTTGAAAGTCCAAAAAACGAAAAAATTCAGAAATACCAGCAGCAAAGTGCTGAACGCGAAGAAATTAAAAAAGAACTTGATATTTTAAGTAACAATTCTATCGAAATTCCATTAATCATTAGTGGCAAAGAAGTTCGGACAGGTGTAACAGAAAATGTTGTAATGCCACACATGCACAGCCACACGATAGCAATTTGTCATAAAGCAAGGGAAGCAGAAATTAATTTGGCAATTCAGGAATCGATGAAAGCGAAAAAAGATTGGGGAAATTTACCATGGATGGAGCGTTCTTCAATAATGCTACGGGCTGCTGAATTAATTTCTGGGAAATATCGATATAAAATTCTTGCAGCCACAATGCTGGGTCAAAGTAAAAATGTTTATCAAGCCGAAATTGATGCAGCATGCGAAACCATTGATTTTTTACGCTACAACACTTATTTTGCTTCAAATATATACGGTGAGCAACCAAAATCGGGATATGGGCAATTAAACAAAGTGGAATATCGTCCATTGGAAGGTTTTATATTCACTCTTTCTCCTTTTAACTTCACGGCAATTGCCTCAAATCTTAACATGTCGGTTGCATTAATGGGAAATACCACCGTATGGAAACCCTCGCATACTTCTACTGTATCAAATTATTTATTGATGAGAATATTTAAAGAAGCCGGATTACCCGATGGTGTAATTAACTTTATTCCAGGTGATGGACCAATGATTGGATCCGCAGTAATTGAAAATAAAGACTTAGCCGGAGTTCATTTTACTGGATCAAATAATACTTTTCATTTTTTATGGAAAGAAATTGCAAAAAATCTATCCATTTATAAATCATATCCTAAATTGGTTGGTGAAACAGGCGGAAAGGATTTTATTTTCGTTCATAATTCGGCAAATTCGCTCGAAGTTGCCACCGCAATAAACATGGGTGCTTTTGAATATCAAGGACAAAAATGTTCGGCAGCATCGCGAGTTTATGTGCCAAAATCGTTGTGGTCCGAAGTAGAGGAACATCTATTTAACCAATTGTCTCGAATGAAAATGGGTGATGTTCGTGATTTTTCAAATTTCATGAATGCTGTTATTGATGAGAAAGCTTACAATCGAATTATGGGATACATAGATTTGGCTAAAAAATCAAAGGAATGTAAGATAATTTTTGGTGGAAATGGAAATAAGAGTGTTGGATATTTTGTTGAACCAACGGTTATTTTAACAACAAATCCTCATTTTGTTACCATGCAAGAAGAGATTTTTGGACCTGTTGTTACCATTTTTGTTTATGAAGACCAAGATTTTGAAAAAACTCTCGAATTATGCGACAACACTTCGCCCTATGCCTTAACTGGTGCAATTTTCGCCAATGATAAATATGCCATGTTAAAAGCCAGCAAATTGCTGTATAATGCTGCTGGCAATTTCTACATAAACGACAAGCCCACTGGGGCTATGGTCGGACTTCAACCTTTTGGGGGTTCAAGAGCCTCAGGAACAAATGACAAAGCAGGCGGACCGTTAAATCTCTTACGCTGGGTGAGTCCACGAACCATCAAAGAAACGTTTATGCCCGCTACCGATTTTGTGTATGATTTTATGAAATAAACTATTTTTGGATTATATGAGTGAAACCTAAAATAAAACTCAAAAAAGATAATTCAAAAAGGATCTTAGTTTTTATTTTTTTTAAATTTGACAAAACTACATCATAGAATAAACATAAGTCTAAAGTATAATGATTATAAATAATACATTGTTAATATTATTGATTAATTAGGCATTACCTTAAATCCGCAAAGATTTTTTTCTCATTGATTTTCTTGCTTGATTTTGT
>CAZFPO010000021.1:0-35567 GCA_964521105.1 uncultured Lentimicrobiaceae bacterium
ATGCACCTGAGTTTCCGGCGGATATCGGCATACAAGATACGTGTGTCAATATAGCTTCGCCAGTGGTGCTTGGCGGTTTACCAAAAGAGGAGTATTTGTATTGGTGGTACGATAGCCACGATAGCTTAATTAGCCGCCAAAGCAGTATTACGGTTTATCCTACACAGGATACAAGTTTTGTGTTAGTACAAAAGGATTTTAAATTTGATGAAACTCGAGATAGCATTCATATAAAGGTTGGCAATTGCTCCGATTTTAGTAGCTATGATTTTGCCATTTATCCCAATCCAAATTATGGCGATTTTCAGGTGCGGTTTACCACCGCCGTTCCCGAAGGAGCTGTGTTGGAGTTGTACGATTTGTTGGGTCGTAAATTAGCAGAATACCCACTTTCGGGCAGTGGCAATATTGCAAATATCAATGGCATTGAAGTCGCATCGGCAATTTATTACGCCACGGTTGTGGTGCCAAATAGTTTTAGAAAAAGTGTGAAAATGGTGATAATGAAGTGATGTGATAATGATTCAATGTGCTGATTTGAAAATTCACGGAGGTTGAGGCTCTCGAAACCGTAGTGAAGATTTGAAAATGTGCTAATGATTCAATGTGCTAATGTACTAAAGTGCTAATTTGAAGATTTGAAAATTTATTTTGTTTCAGGTTTAATGTTCCTGTTTATTAATGTCCGAAATTTCGTTTAAGTGTTATTTAGACTTTTTTGATGATGAAAAATATGTATTTTTGCAAAAAAAAATACAAAAAATGGAAAAAGTTAAAACCTTGATTATTGGATCTGGTCCAGCTGGTTACACTGCTGCAATTTATGCTGCAAGAGCAGACTTAAAACCTGTATTGTACGAAGGAATGCAACCTGGTGGACAACTTACGATTACTACCGAAGTTGAAAATTTCCCCGGTTATCCGGAGGGAAAACAGGGTCCAGAAATTATGGAAGATATAAAAAATCAAGCTTTGCGTTTTGGTACCGACATTCGTTTTGGAGTTATTGATAAAGTCGATTTTACAAAACGTCCGTTTGTTTGTATTGCTGATGACGGAACTGAAATTGAAGCTGAAGTAGTGATAATTTCCACTGGAGCTACCGCTCGTTGGTTGGGATTAGAATCCGAAAAAGAGTATAATGGCTATGGGGTATCCGCCTGTGCTACTTGCGATGGATTTTTCTACCGAGGTAAAGTTGTGGCAGTTATAGGAGGAGGAGATACTGCCTTAGAAGAGGCTCATTATCTTTCAAAGTTATGTAAAAAAGTTTATTTAATTCATCGTCGTGATGAGTTTAGAGCTTCCAAAGCTATGCAAAACAGAATTTTTAGTACACCAAATGTAGAGTTGGTTTTAAATAGTATTCCACGAGAAATTATTGGTGAAACAAAAGGTTTTGGAAAATCGGTAAACGGAATTATAGTCGAAGATTCTCAAAACCACACGTTGAAAACAATTCCTGTAGATGGTGTTTTTATCGCTATTGGTCATTCTCCAAATACTGAAATTTTCAAAGGTCAAATTGAACTAGATGCACACGGATACATACTAACCAAGCCTGGAACTTCGCTCACGAACGTTCCGGGAGTTTTTGCTGCTGGAGACGTTCAAGATTCTCGCTACCGTCAAGCAATCACTGCAGCTGGTAGCGGATGTATGGCGGCTATTGATGCTGAGCGTTTTTTAGCGGAACAGCAATAGTAAATTTTGTAGCTTGAAAAATTGTGTAAAATTCATATTTTTATTTGTTTTATTCGGTTTAAGTTCTTGTAAACCAAGCCTCGGGGATTTATGGGAAAAGAATTCACCAAAAGGTGAAGCTATTCGCAAACAGATTAAAGATTTGTGCCTCCTAACTTCAATAACATTTCACTCATTTCGGTGAATTAAGTTTTATAAATAACAGATTATGTAATGTTTATGAAATAATTTGAGAAAAGTTTTCGAAGTTATGAGGGATTTTATCTAAAAAGGATAGGCTTTATATTTGTTGTAGTCCGAAGTCGGAGACTTCGGACAGCGGTATTACATCAAAGAAATTTTATGTAAATGGAAGGTGGTTACACAAAAAAATAGATAGTATTAATGCCACCTGACATCAATAATAATTCGCTCGTTGCGGCGAATTATGTTTTCTAAATAATAGATTCTGTAATGCTTATGAAATAATTTGAAAAAAAATTTCGAAGTTATGAGGGATTTTAACTAAAAAGGATAGGCTTTATATTTGTTGTAGTCCGAAGTCGGAGACTTCGGACAGCGGTATTACAACAAAGAAATTTTATGTAAATGGAAGGTGGTTATATTAATAAGTACAGAATATTTGTGCCTCCTAACTTCAGTAACTATTAACTCATTTAAATAATTTAAGTTTTCTATAAATAGATAATGTAATGTTTATGAAATATTTTGAGAAAAGTTTTCGAAGTTAGGAATAGCTAATTTTTATATACTTATCGGACAATAGTGAAAAAAAACACAAATATCTACCATTAATAATGAAAAATATCTTACATTTGTAATGGTAAAAACATAAAATATGATTACAAAACAAATATTTTCTAATATAATAGAAAGCCAACAAAATGTAATTAATGCAAAAAAAACAGGCATTGAACGGGAATTATTGTCCCAAATACCACAGGTAAGTGGCTTTGCAAGCATTATTACGGGATTAAGAAGGTGTGGGAAAAGTACGCTTCAGTTACAAGTGAAAAAAAAGTTTTTTCCAAATGAAGGATTGTTTTTAAATTTTGAAGACCCTCGTTTGGCAGGTATGCTCATTGGCGATTTAGATCGTTTATATTCCGAAATCATAGCACGGAAAACTAAGGTTTTATTTTTTGATGAAATACAAATAGTAGAAGGTTGGGAAATTTTTGTTAATCAACTTCTGCGAGAAGATTTTTTAATTTACATCACAGGTTCAAATGCTTCATTATTAAGCAAAGAATTGGGCACACATCTCACTGGTAGGCATTTTTCAACGGAGTTATTTCCCTTTTCGTATTTGGAATTTTTGCAATTCAAAAAATTAAAAGCTAGTGAAGAAACATTTAATGATTATGTCCAAAAAGGAGGAATGCCTGACTACCTTCGGACTAATTACAACAAGTATTTGAATGATTTATTAGACGATATTCTAATCAGAGATATTGCCATTAGACACAATATTCGAGATGTAAATTCTTTGCGACAATTAACTATTTATTTAATGTCAAATATTGGTAATTTAGCCTCAGCCAATAAGTTAAAAGGAATGTTTGGCATTAAATCAAGTACAACTATACTAGATTACTTTTCGTTTTTACAAGATGCTTACTTGATAGAGTTCGTCCCTTTATTTGACTATTCCTTAAAAAAACAGATTAGAAACCCACAAAAAATTTATGTTTTAGATTTAGGTATTTATCATCAAAATAAAATCATTTTTTCTCCTAATGAAGGGCATATTTTAGAAAATGTAGTTTATCTGCATTTAAGAAGGTTGGGTAAAGAAGTTTTCTATTTTCAAGGTAAAGGCGAATGTGATTTTGTTGCCACTAATAAAGGAATAGTAAATGAATTATACCAAGTATGTTCAGAAATTAATGCTCTTAATATAGAAAGAGAAGTAAATGGTTTGTTTGAAGCAATGGACTTTTTAAATAAAGAAGTTGCATATATTATTACACAAAATCAAACTGATACTTTTAAAAAAGATAAATTAACTATCAAAGCAATACCTGCTTGGCAATGGATAAATGAATAAATTTAACAGTATTTATTTTTTCCAGCCTTTAGCAATAAATTTTTTCTCTTTCGGACGCAAGTTTTTTTTGCCAGCATTTACTTTTGCTTTCGAAGGAGCTGCTTTTTTTGCTTTCACTGGTTTTTCGTTTAGGTAGGGTATGTCGAAAAGTGGAGTAACTCTTTCGTCTAAAGTTACGATATTTGAAATTGGAACTTCTTTCGGAAAATCGCGAAGGTCAATTAGTTTTTTCATCAACTCTTCAATTTGGTCAAGATAAATTCCTTCACGCTCACTGATAAAAGTGATTGCAGTACCAGGTTTGTCGGCTCTTCCAGTACGACCTATTCGGTGAATGTAATCACCAGGTTCAGCAGGTGTGTCAAAATTTATTACATGGGTGATATTTTGAATGTCAATACCTCGTGCTACTACATCCGTTGCAATTAATACTCTAAAAGTACCATCTTGAAATGATTTTACTGCATTAAACCTTTGATTTTGGGATTTATTGGAATGGATTATTGATATATCGTTTGGAAATAATTTGTCAAAATGATTGAAAATTTGGTCAGCCAATTTTTTAGTTGAAATAAAGACTAAAACTTTGTTCATATCTTCCGAATTTTTCAAAAGGTATTCTAACATATTTAGCTTTGTGTTGAAATTTGCAACTGGATATCCAATTTGAATTATTTGGTCTAAAGGTGTTCCATGTGGGGCAATGGTAATTATTTCTGGTTGATAGAAGAAATGTTTAATAACTTCTTCAATTTCAGGTAAAAGTGTTGCCGAAAACATGAGATTTTGACGTTTTGGCGGCAAGGTTTCCATTATCGCGGTAAGCTGTGGGCGAAATCCTAGATTAAACATTTCATCTACTTCGTCAATGATGAATTTTTGAACTTCTTTCATCCTCAAAACACCACTCATAATTAAATCATATAGTCTACCTGCTGTCGCTACTAGAATATCACTGCCATCATAAACATTTTGTTTTTGAGTTTTAATATTTGTTCCACCATAAATTCCAACCGTTCGAATACTTAAATAAGGAGTAATTTTTTTTACTTCATTCACCACTTGTATTACAAGTTCACGAGTAGGAACTACAATAACTACACGTGGTTGTCGTTGGTCGGAATAGAGGAGTTGCTGCAAAATTGGTAAAAGGTATGCAATGGTTTTACCAGTACCAGTTTGTGCAATTCCAACAACATCTTTTCCAGCTAAAATAAGCGGATAGGTTTTTATCTGAATCGGAGTAGCCTCTTCAAATTCCAATTCCTGTAAAGCAGATAATAGTGTTTTTTTTAATTTAAAATCTTCGAAATTCACTGATTGTGTTTTTATTAATTCGATGCAAAGATACACTTTTTGAGCGAAAACTAGCCGTTGTTTTATGAATCAAATTTTTCCAAATCACCTAAGATTACGTTGACTAATTCAATAAAAAATTCACTATTAACTTTCTACACTAGCAATTAAATTTGTTATTTTGCAAAAAAAAAGCATGGTTTTTAGCAGTATATTATTTCTTTTTATCTTCTTACCCATATTTATTGTTTTATACAATATCTCTGGCGAAAAGTTAAAAAACTACACTTTACTTGCTGCCAGTATAATCTTTTAAGCGTGGGGAGCACCAATTTTTATTTTTGTTTTATTCCTTTCAATGTTGATTAATTTTCACATTGTTAAACACTTTAACCATATTCAAAAAAACAAAAAAATCTTGCTGATTATCGCCATATTTAGCGATTTGGGAATGTTAGCTTATTTTAAATACTCGAACTTTTTCATCGACAATTTTAATGTTTTTTTAAATGCTCTAAATATCGACACGATATCTTGGGTAAAGGTAGCATTACCCGTTGGAATCTCATTTTTCTCTTTTCAATCCTTAACCTACACCATTGATGTTTATCGAAAAACACATGCACCTTTACAAAAGCTCACCGACTACATGCTCTATATTTTAATGTTTTCACAATTAATTGCGGGTCCAATTGTTCGATTTAGTATGGTGGCAAACGAAATTGTAGATCGTAAAAAAAATGAAACGATTGAAAATAAATTGACTGGATTTTATCGTTTTTCGATTGGTTTGGCAAAAAAAGTTCTAATCGCGAATGTTTTAGGGGAACAAGTTGACAAAATATATGCTTTGCCCCTGTCCGAAATTGATTCAACCCTAGCCTGGATTGCAATTATTGCGTATTCCTTTCAGATTTATTTTGATTTTAGTGGCTATTCAGACATGGCTATTGGATTAGGGAAGATGATTGGATTCAACTTTCCCGAAAATTTCAACAATCCGTATATTTCAAAAAACATCACCGAATTTTGGCGACGTTGGCATATGACCTTAGGTGCATGGATGAAAGATTACCTATACATTCCTTTGGGCGGTAATCACGTGAAAACAAAAAATCGACTTTTCTTCAATTTAATCGTTGTTTTTTTACTTTCGGGATTGTGGCATGGCGCTGCATGGAACTTTGTTCTTTGGGGTGCTTGGCATGGGTTGTTTTTAATTTTAGACCGAATTATTCCTATACAAAAAATGAAATGGGTTGGAAATATTGCTAAAATTATGCTGACTTATTTAATTGTCATCATTGGCTGGGTCTTTTTCAGAATCGAACATATTGCCGATTCAATCTTTTATTTAAAACAGATGTTTAGTTTTAATTATTTTACTCCACTATCCTTCTTTAATGTCGAATTTTATACAATTCTTTTTATTGCTGTTCTCTTTTCGTTTATCACATTTAATAAGTATGGACGAAAAATTGAAACATTGACCTTTTATTCATCCTACAACACCTTTGGGCATTTATTTATGTTTGCACTTTCGCTCATACTTTTTTTAATTTCAGCCGCATACATTACATCCTTCGGATTCAATCCTTTTATTTATTACCGATTTTAATAGGAAAAACATGAACAAGAAATATATTTTAAAAAGTCTTTTTTTTCTGCTCCTCTGCTTTCTTTTTATTCCTCTATTTCAAATGATTACAGATGTTAAGGAGGTAAAACCACTGAAAGGAGATGTTGAATTGTCGCTCAAACCAAAATTCACATTTAACAACTGGTTTAGTGGCGTTTATCAAGATTCATCCAATTCCTATTTTAACGAGAATATTGGATTCAGACCTTGGCTTGTGAAACTCAGGAATCAAATCTTGTATACTGTGTTCGACATCATGAATGCAAAAGATGTAGTTCGAGGTAAAGAAAATTATTTGTACGAGATAAACTATATTAAAGCTTACAATGGAGACGATTTCATTGGATTAGATTCCATCGATTTTAAGGTGAAACAGATAAAATATTTGCAAGATAAACTCGATAGCATGGGAAAAACCCTTATTGTATACTTAGCTCCGGGCAAAGGTTCGTTTTATCCTGAATATTTTCCGATTGAATATACTAAGCCCATCACCAATCAAACAAATTATAAACAATATTCCAAAAGCCTAAAATTAAATAATGTAAACACAATCGATTGCAATGATTGGTTTCTTTCGATAAAAGATACTTGTAAATGCATGTTGTATCCTAAATACGGCATTCATTGGAGTTATTATGGAATGGTTAAAGCCGCAGATAGTTTGATAAAATACATTGAACAAAAAAGAAACATTCGAATGCCTCAAATAGAGATTACAAATATTGAAAAATCCACTCGAATACAGCCTGGAGATTACGATATTGCTGATGGGCTAAACTTACTCTTTCAATTAAATTCAGAAACAATGTGTTATCCTAAAATCAAGTGGGTTTCAGATAAAGGAACAACAAAACCCAAAGTGATTGTAATTGGCGATAGCTTTTATTGGAGCATGTATGATATGGGGATTTGCACCAATTCGTTTAGTTTAGGAGGATTTTGGTATTACAACAATGAAATTTATCCCGAAAGTCATGATAAAAAGCTCACTGTTAATCAAATTGATTTAAATAAAAAAAATGAAGAAACAGATGTTTTTATTCTAATGGTTACCGAAGCTAATTTATCAAAATTCAGTTGGGGATTTGTCGAAAAAGCAAAAAATGCCGAAGTGAAATAAATTCAACTTCGGCATTTTTATTAATAATAATCTTTAGTGATTATGCCCACATTGATGATTTTCACCATCGGCATGATGTGCGGTATGTGTGGAACAACTTACACCACTATCGGTTAATTTACCGGACGCATAATGTTTTACATTTTCCAACACATCGCCACTACAACCTCTAATCACTTCAATTCCTGAGTTGTTCAAAACGTTGATGGCACCGGCTCCAATTCCACCAGCAAGCATAACACTTACGCCAATTTGAGCTAAATCGCTGGCGATATTTGATTTACAACCGCAACCTTGAACTGATTCAAGAATATCCTCTTCTTTGATTTCGCCACTCTCGGATATCGAATAAATTCCATAATATTCACAATGACCAAAATGATCATCAATTTTATTGTTTCGGGTAATAGGTACTGCAATTTTCATTTTTTTGTTTTTTATACTTTTTCTAAGCCTTGTTTTAAGTCTGCTATAATATCCTCAACATCTTCAATACCAACAGCAAAGCGAATTAAATCATCGGTAATACCAGCTTTAATTTTTCCTTCTTTGGTTACTTTTGAGTGAGTCATGGATGCAGGATGTTGAATTAAGGTTTCAACCCCACCTAAAGATACGGCCAAAAGGGCTAAATGAACATTATTCATTAAAGTTTTAGCAGCTTCAAATCCACCTTTCAAACCAAAACTAATCATTGATCCAGGTGCTTTTAATTGGCGTTGGGCAAGTTCGTATTGAGGATGAGATTTTAATCCTGGATATTTAATCCAAGCTACTTTTGGATGATTTTCTAAAAATTCAGCTACTTTTTGTGAATTTTCAACAGCTCTATCAATACGTATTCCTAAGGTTTTTACACCTCTTAAAACCATATATGCTTGATGAGGATCCATATTACAACCCAAGCTAACCATCATTCCACGTAATTTCGCATACACCTCTTTATCTTTTGCAACCACAATACCTGCAACAATATCAGCATGTCCATTTATGAATTTTGTCATTGAATGAAATACGATATCTGCACCTAGATCTAATGGTTTAAGCAAATAAGGGCTACTAAATGTATTATCAACAACTAAAATAGCACCGTGGCGATGAGCTATTTCGGCACATTTTTCAATGTCTGTAATATCCATGGTTGGATTGGCAGGTGATTCAATGTAAAGTACTTTTGTATTTGGTTTAAAGGCTTTTTCAACGTTTTCGACATCTGTGGTGTTAATATAAGTACTTTCGATTCCAAATTTTGGATAATGATTTTCCATTATTGCTCGCGAAGGTCCATACACAGCATCGGTACTTACCATATGATCGCCTTGTCCTAAAAGAGCTTGATATATAACATTTACTGCAGCCATTCCTGAACTAACAGCAATGCCACCAAAACCATTTTCTAAAGCCGCAATTTGACGCTCAAGAGCATCAATCGTTGGATTATTGATACGTGTGTAGATATATCCTTTGCTTTCTCCAGCAAAACATTTAGCTCCCTCTTCGGCACTTGCAAAAGAAAAAGTTGATGTCTGATAAATTGGCACTGTAGCCGATCCAAATTGATCTTCAATTTCGCCAGCATGAATTAGTTTCGTGTTAAATCCTGAATTTTTCGTGTTCATTATTATACTTTTTTTATTGATATTTTTTTGTTGTTGATTTTTTATTGGGGACAAATTTAGTGAACATTAGTGGGTTAAACAATTTTCAGAAAAACTTTATGACAAATAATTCGCTAAATTTGATTTCTAAATAATTCACTTCTGCTACAAATATGTTATTTCATGCGTAATTTTAACTCCTGCTTGAACAAATAGCACACCTACTGGACAAGTTTCGAGAGTATGAGCTAAACATTTTTCGATTTTTGATTTTTCATCTTCAGTTTTAATGGTTAACAAAAAGTGGATATCTGTAAATGTTGGTGCTTCATTTTTCTGTTCAGCAGTAACATGAACTTCTAAAAGATCGAAACTTACTCTCATTTTTTTAGCCACCATGGCAAAAATTGTCCCTACACAACCACTAAAACCCATTAAACATACTTCTAAAGCGGTGGGTCCACTGTTGTTTCCACCTTTAACTTCTGGTAAATCGATTACCATACTGTGATTTCTTCCGTTGTCGACCACCGACTGAAACTGTCGTGTCCAAATTGATTTTGATTCCATTTATTTTTTTTTAGTTTATAATTCTCTTTGCAGGCATCATTGCCCATTAAATATTTAAGATTTTTTTATTCGTTCAAACGCATTTTTAAGTTGTTTGGATATAATTGATTCAGGGGCATATTCAACAATACTTTTACAATTAACCATTGCCTCAACTACTTGAGCGTCAAACGAAAGTGTAGCAAGGATTAAAATATTTTTTTCATTACAATAGTGTTCAATTTCTTTGGATATTATAAAGTTTAAATCATATTTATTTACGATGACCCAAGTTTTTGCATTATACTTTCCCGTAATTTCAATCGTTCTTTTTAAGTCGTGTACACCCGATATTGTAGGTTCGGTGACAATTATTACATGATTTACACCTGTAATTGTCGACATAACCGCGCACCCAATTCCTGGAGGTCCGTCAATAATTATGGTCTCAATGTTATTTGATTTTGCGAGACTTTTAGCTTTCTCACGAACTAAATTAACCAATTTACCAGAATTTTCTTCACCTGGCGACAACCTGCCATATACCATTTTTCCATTTCGGAAAGTACCCGAATACATTCGGCTTTTATCGTTTTTCACCATTTTAATAGCGTCAGCCGGGCAAATTCGCGAGCATAATCTACAGCCATCGCAATAAGTTTGATTTACTTCAAGTTGATATTCCTTATTAAATGAAAGAGCATCAAAGCTACAATATGGAATACACATTCCACAATTCCGACAAAGATTGTAATCAATTTCTGCCTTTTCGCCAGCGATATAAACGATTTCTTCTTCGTGAGTTGGCTCGAAAATAAGATATAAATTGGCAGCATCAACATCACAATCAGCTAACACCACTTTTTCGTTTAGGCTTGCCAAAGCAGCACTGATGCTACTTTTTCCTGTTCCACCTTTTCCGCTAATTACTGCTATTTCCATGTTGTTCACAAATTAATTCAAACATTTTTTCTAATTCATTTTTAAACTCTGGTCGATGCTGTGCAAGCAAAAAACCACTTGAATAAAGCTGAGCAATCTCCTTGTCAAAAGGAATTTCCATTAACAATTCTATGTTTTCTTCTTCTAAATAATCATACACATCACGATTGCCCAAACCTGCTCTATTAATTATTACACCATACTCTTTTTTCAAGGTTTTCAAGGTTTCCACCGATTGTTTCAAATCGCTAAGTCCAAAAGGAGTGGGTTCGGTAACAAGTAATACATAATCGGCTGATTCAACGGTATGTATAAACGGACATGAAGTTCCAGGCGGTGAATCCAAAATAACGATATTGTATTTGCGAGCAGCTTTTACACCTGCTTTAATCACTTTTACTGGCGAATAAACACCCACCTCAACTCTTGATTCGATGATATCGCCAATGTTTTGTGCTTGATGTTTGCTAACTTTTCCCAAAACAACATCTTTCAAACTTATGGCACCATATCGACAAGCAACAGAGCATGCTCCACATCCATGACACAAATCATCAATAACTTTTATCACCTTAGATTTTGGGAGAATAAAAATTGCGTTGTACGCACAATAATCGTGGCATTTTCCACAATACGTACACTTACTCTCGTCAATCACTGGAACTTTTTGACTTACCACAATCTCTTCTATAAATTTCACATCAAAAAATCCTAAATCATTTGGCTCTTCTGCATCGCAATCGAGCAAACACAAGGAGTGATTAGCATGACTCAAAGCATAGAATAAATTAGTTGAAATCAAGGTTTTACCTGTTCCACCTTTACCACTAGCTACAGCTATTTTAAGTTTATTCATACATATTATTTTTGAAGAAGTTTTATCATCAAAATAATTGATATTCCTATTAATATTAAAAGAATTTGAAAAATCGATTCTTTAAAGTTTGTCTTTTTGTGCATTTCGGGAATTAAATCGGCCAACGAAATATATAAGAAACTTGAGGCAGAAAAAGCCAAAGCATATGGAATTAATAATTTAATACTATCGAGGGCAAAATAGGCAATTATCCCGGTTATTATTGCCGACGAGCCAGAAATCATATTGTAAAACAATGCTTTTTTTCGACTTAAACCTCATTTTAGCAAAATTCCAAAATCAGCCAATTCTTGAGGTATTTCGTGAAAAACAACCGATAGGCTTACAAAAATTCCAAGTTCAATGGAACTAAGAAAAGAAGCGGCAATCACAACTCCATCAATGGCATTGTGAAAAGCATCACCGATTAAAATCATTGGAATGGCAGATTTTAAATGACGCTCGCAATTTTTGTTTTGGCAAGTCCTCCATAAAATAATTTTTTCGAGGATGAAAAAAAAGAGGATTCCTCCTAAAATTATCGGAAAAATGCTTTTGCTGTTCATCATCGAAACCGCTTTTGGAATCATTCCCAAAAAAGCAGCTCCCAAAAGGGTTCCCCCTGAAAGATACATTAAATAGGTAGAAATTTTAGCTAAGGCTTCTTTTTTAAAAAACAAGAGTAATCCCGCTAAAGCCACACTGCCAACACTTCCAATTATTAACGCTAAAATGATATAAAAAAGTACCATTTACTTTTGACCTAAATTTACAACTACAAAATCTCCTTTTTTCACGTTTAATACCTCGGCAATCATTTCGCACTTAACCATAAGTAAAAAAAAGATTCGAGGATCTTTGAGCGAAATTAGTCCTTCAAGGTTTCCTTGTCCTTTTGAGATGATTAAATCTGCATTTTCGAACAACTTTTTAAAATCTCGCGAGCTTTTCTCGAGTACCGTTGAGGGTGCATCATATCCATTAGAAACCACTGTTGCAACTTCGTTCATTTTAACTTCATCGGCATCGTGAATCAGTGCATCGTTTAAAATGGGACCTCCTTTAACCGCGAACGTGACCTTTTTGGCTTGCATCACTTCAATAAAAAGCCTATCAAAAGCAATTTCACCCGAATTATCACCTAAATATAAAATGTTTTCAGCATTATCAATCGCGATCTTCAATTTTTCGGAGTGATTGATGGCAAATTGTTCGGATAATACCTTTTGAATGGTTTGATAAACATCAAATTGAAGATGAGCACCGTAATCGATGATATTACCAGCAATAGCCAATCGCAAAGCCATGTCGAATGGGTTTTCTGATTTCATTACTTTCGGTTTCCACTCCTCAGTTAATTTGATTGCCAAAGCATTAAACTCCTTTTTCTCGGATTCGAAGGGATCGGAAATTCCGGTAATTTCACAAAAACGTTGATTTAGCTCTCTTTGAATTTCCGGACTGCTCAATGAATGAAAACGAATCATGGCTTCTTTATAAAAAAACTCAAAAATTAAACGTTGATTTTCATCAATGTTAAATTTCTCAAAAAGCCTTTGATACGTTTTCAAAAAACATCTTTTACAACGCTCATCAATTTTCGACTCAATGTTAGTGTTGACAATTTCCATGATCGTGTTCATCGTGATTGCAGTAGTTTGCGTTAAGAGTTAGTTTATTCGCCAAAAAATCTTCTACCAATTCACGGGAATTTTTTATAGGAGCTCCTACAAAAGCGTTAATTTTTTGTTCGTTAAAAAGCATGATGGCTCTTTCGCCCATGCCTCCAGCGATAACATCTGTTACCCCAAATTGAGCTACCCATCGAGGATATAATCCCGGGACATGCTCAGGCGGAACTGTTTCGGTGATGTTTGTAATTTGATTGTCAACCACTTCAACAATGGCAAACGTTTGGCAATGTCCGAAATGCTCGCACAATACACCATTTTCTAATGGAATTGCAATTTTTTTATTCATATTAATGATTTTATAATTTGATTTTTATTAAAAATTATTTTAGCTCAGATAAGAGGATGACTAAGAAAGGCATTTATAATTATGAGCTAAAAGCCCTTTTTAGACATCCTCAATTTAAAAGATGGCATCTAATCACATCTTCTACCTTCCGCCTCGAAAACGATTTTGATTACCAAAGCCGCAGCTCCTGGCACGTCCTAAACCTTTTCCTTGACTACCTCTGCCCATGTAATTAGGGGTTTCGGATTCATTTTGGGAACATTTTCCCATTTTTCTACCGGTCATGGCTCCTTTGCCCATAGGTCCGGAATGATCAAAATTTGGCATACAACCTCCTTATTTTTATTGATTAAGAACTTCAATTAATTCTTCAATGGTTTTTGTTTCTTTAACAACAATCATTTGTATTTTTAAACTGTCGAAAAGTGGTTTGATTTTTATTCCGAATTCACCAGAAATAACCTTTTCAACACTACGGCTTGCAACCAACTGAACAGATGCAGGTCCAGCACCTTCTTGTGCGTTTAAATTGGGATTAGGAATATATTCAACCGATTTTGAATCCGTATCATAGATTACAAAATATGCACACCGCCCAAAACGTGGGTCGATGGTTGAATTTAAGCTGTTTCCGCTTGATGTAATGGCAATTTTCATGATTTCTATTTTATGTTATTTATTACATTTTCGATGCCCTTTACGAATCATGGCATGATTGCATTTTGGACAATTATCCCTGTTGCACTGATTTCCAATATGGTGAGCTTGCTCAAAACCACATTCGGGACAAATGCAAGTATCATGTCCATTGTCCGAATCATTAATGTCTTCATCTTCACAAATGTTGATTTGTAAGGATGAGCACAAAGGACACTTGTCCACTTTTTTATCTTTATCAGGTTTGCTGAAAAAACAATTACATTTTTTACAATGATACCAATCGCTATCAAAATAAACTTTTCCACCTTCAATCGACATTTGAGAGCCCTCCACAAAAGCTTTAGCAATTTTTTGACGTGCCGAAGCATAAATTCGAGTGAACGTTGGACGAGATACACCCATTATCAGTGATGAGTCGTGATGATTAATCATATCATAATCACATAAACGCAATGCTTCATATTCTTCATAAAGCAAATTGACAACTTTATTATTATTCGTTGGGACATCGGGTCCATATGGCTTAAACCCCTTAATACAAGGAGGATTTAATACTTTTCTAATGCGTTTTATTCGTGGCGACATAATATTTTGAGCAATTGTTCGATGCAAAGATAATGAACTATTGTTCATTTGGTGCAAAAAATATTGTTATTTTTTCACAAAAAAAAATTTTATGTTGTTTAAAAATAAATAGTACAATTTTGCTTATTGTACTATTTATTTTTAGATGGAATTATTTAACACCAAAAGGAATTTTTAAACTTAAAAAGATGTTACGACCTGGATTAAATAAATTTACTTCCTTAAGTGTGGACAAATGATCGATGTATTTAGTATCGAGTAAATTATTAATTCCAATTACCATTGATACCGACTGGTTTTTAGCTTTAATTTTGCCACCAATCGAAAAGTCTAAAATTGTGTATCCATTTGTTGTTGTTTCGTCGGGGGCTGCATTGTTCTGATTAAAAGCAGTATTGGTATTTAAAGCTACAAATGAATTTTTGAAGAACAAGAAATTTTCCTTTTCAATCTTAAGTTCAACATTCCATTTGTGGGCAGGAATAAAGGGCAAAAAATCTCCATTTTCTTGTTTACCTACTACAGATGAAAAAGTAGTTAAAAAGTGAAGAAATTTGAGGTTTTTCGGATGAAAATGTAAGCCAGCTTCGCCTCCATACAATATTACATTTGCCTGTTTATATTTGAAAATTTCCATTCCCGAAGATGTGGTGTCGTTTGTTGGGGAAATAAAAATATAGTTACTTATAATATTGTAGAATCCTGCGATATCCAAAGTGAAATTTTCGGCATGGTAGTGTATGCTAAAATCGGTTTCGTAAGCATTTTCTGGAATCAAACTATTATCACCCAGCTCGAAACGTAATTCATGAGGACCTTTTGAAGTGAGTTCGGCAATATTTGGAGTTCGATATGCTGCAGCGAAATTTGAACGGAAAAGTAATTTATCACTGAAATGATAAGTTGCTCCCAATGAACCACTAAAACTTCCATACATTTTGTTTATAGCTGCTCGGTATAAAGCTGAATCCGACTCTATCCCAATTGCTTGTGTTTTAATAGTTTTTATATCGTAACGCAAACCAGTTTGTAATTTTAACTTTTTGAAAAAATCATGTTGTAACAATGCAAATACTGAATAATTATTTGTAATGGCATCAGGCAAAAGGATAGTTTCTCGCTTGTTAATGTTTTTATTTGTTTGATTAAAACCTTGAAAACCTAATATAAATTCAGATTTTTCATTGGTTGGTAAATGAATTTTTGCATCATAAGTTATAGTAGCTAATTTCATTTGTAACTCAAATTCGTCTACATCGCCAAAATGAATTAATTCGGTATTTTGATACGCAGAATTAATATCCAGTTTAAATTTCCCAAAATACAATTTGTTTTGTGATGAAATTAAATGTGTGTTTAGTTCTTGATACCAAATTTTATTTGTTCGATCACGTTTTGTAATTGTCTCAACCGCTTCATCTTCAACAAGACCAAGCTTTTGATTATTGTAATCATAAAACAATTTAAATGTTCCGACTCTATCCGTAAAGCCAAAGTTTGCTTTTAAGGATTTTTCGTTGAATCGCGAGTTTGGCACAAAATCCCCACCACCTTGGGTATAATCGGCATTGGTTTTTTGTCCAACACGAACACCTCCGAAGAGGTTTTTGGAAGATCCTTTTATTCCAATATTATTCGTCATGCCTAGCGAATTAGAAAACATCTGTAAATTGTAATCACCAACAATACTTCCAATAGGAGCTGGCTTTTCTTTTATGAAATTAACGACACCTCCTATTGCATCCGAACCATAAAGCAACGAAGCCGGTCCTTTAATAATTTCTACATCTTCAACTCCAAATTCATCAATTCCTAGAGGATGATGGCTCGAATACTGATAATTTTCAAAACGAACACCATTATTTAAAACTAAAATATCATTCATCGAAAGTCCACGAATGACAGGTTTAGAAACTCCACTTCCCTTAGAAATCATGTCGACACCAGGAACACTTGTAAGTATTTCAGCAAAATTCGGAGTGCTTTTAATGGATAAATCCATAAGTTTAAGAATTTCAATTTTCACTGCATTTTCGTGTTGCGATGAACTATACCCACCCGAAACAACTATTTCTTCGGCTTCAATTGCTGATTGATGAAGCTCAATATTTAAGCGAATGCGTTCGCCTACTAAATTCAAAGTTATTATTTGATTGGCATAACCCATGTACGAAAATTGAATTTTAATTTTCCCATTGGGCAAATTTGAGATTTCAAACGAACCATCTTCTTTAGACACAGTTCCTTTATTCATTTCGGGAATAAAAATAGTAGTACCAACCAATGGTTTCTTATCTTGATTTGTAATTTTTCCGCTAATTATATTTTGAGCATCTAATTGACTATTAACTACTAAAATTAAATATATTATAATTGTCTTTTTCATTTTTATTTTTGTTAAATGGTAATTTAATGAAAATAATTTGTTCCAATTCGCTTATTATAAAATTGAAATTACTTATTAGTAGAAAATCAACCTAAGGAATAAATTCAACATACAACAAAACGACAAACACTAACACATTGAAAATCCTAAAGAACTCTATCTGAAGAATATTCAAATATTATTATTTTCACTGTTAATTAATAATACACGATGATTTCTGCCAAATTTTTCAACTTAGGCATCATCAGGTATTGTCAGAAATTTTTGGAAAAACTATGTTCTAGGAGGTGCTCGTAATGAAAAAGAATATTTTAAACAATCTGAATGGTTTTCAAAAATATAAAAATTTGAATATTTGTCGTGAATTTTTTTCCTTACAAGCTGAAAATTAACGACAGATGAAGACTTAAAAATTGAAAATTCAAAACAGCAAATGGCACATTTTTCGTGTTGTTCATGAAAATGTTTGTTGTTTTTTGCATTACATTCAAAATGCTCATGATGGTGTTCAAGCTTAACAATTGAAGGAAATAAAAATACAAAAACAAGCAAAACTGAAGCAATGCCTTTTAAAAGCCTACTGAATTTTTCTGTTTTTATTTTTAATTTCATGTTTATATTTCTTTACCTTCAAAAAAATGAATTATTTATAAATGACAATTTTTGTTTCAAATTGAAAATCTTGGTCATTAACTTTAATAAAATAAATTCCATTTGGGATTCTACTTACATCCACTTGATTTGATTGAGTTGTAATCATTATTTGACCAAGAGTGTTTATTAGAGAAATGTCATATTGTTTCATGCCCTCGGGCAAATATAAAGTAAATTTATCTTTAGCAGGGTTTGGATATACCTTCCATCGAATCTGTGGTTTTGATTTTTCCGAAACTCCAACACTATTCTTTTTCATAATATCCACTACTGCTCCTTCGAATGAAGTTAAGTTATATGGCATTTCCTGAGGCAAGAGATACCACCCGTTTGAACTACCACCCCATCCGAAATTTAGATGAAAATATCCATCCGAATTATAGCCATCTACGACCACATTATGCCCCGTAGTCCAACCTTCATCTACTACAGCAAGATGTATTGGAAGTGTGTCTTTTATGTTTTGAGCCATTCGATTTATTAATTCTTCGTCGTCGGGCTGAATTAATACCGATGATGTGCATCCAAATCGTTGATATGCATCCAAAGCTTGTGAAACCGAAAATGTGCCGGAACCTTCAGATGTATACACTTGAGTTGCGGCAATTCCACAGGCAAATGTTAGTGCCGCTTTATCGTTATTGGTAAGTGTTGTTCCAATATTCCAATGATTTTGTAAAGTGTCGAGGTATTTGTTTAAATCAGGGAAAGAGGGAAATCCATTACTTGCAAAATCATCATCAATATAATATTGCCGACCAGCATAATTATGAAAATAATCGTCGCTGTCGGTGAAATGAATGCCATTAATGGTTTTATGAAAGTTTAGAATTTGCGACATGGCGGTTGCAGGGCAACCAGCATAGCTTCGTTGGGAGGTAACAGGATCCATTGGACAAAAATTAGAAAACGGAGCCGTTTGAGTCCAATTGGTTAATAACCATCCATCTCTATCGGTGGGCCACTGCTGAAATTCATCTTTGTCAAGGTAACTATTAGTATTTAAAAGCGCTGTCCATTTTTGACGATTATGTATCTCAAATTCGCTATCATTTGATTTGCAATATTCCATTTGAGAAATTAAATCATTTTTGAGCATAATAAATAGCGGATTGCTTTGGTTCAAAGCCCCAAAATCACTCTCATACGAGTATGCAGGAATGGTTGGTAAATCCATGTTAGAAGAAATAACGATATAACCATTTGGAAAAAGATTGAAAACAAAGGCTAAAGAAATAGAATCAGATTTTAATTCCAAAAAATTGAGTATACTATGTGTTTGATTACGGTTATACTTATTTAAATGATTTTGAGCAACCTGTGTAGCTTGAATAAAGGATACACGTTGCGAAAAAAGCAAACTACAGAGTAAAATAAAACCGAGTATTAGAAATAAACGTATCGTTCTCATTTTTAATTATTTATTTTTTACAAATCGTTGTTTTGCCTCCTCTAAAGATGCCACGAAATTAATATGTCCCAATTTATTGCTTTCATAAATAAAGTCGTGTACACTTTTTGAGATATATTTTGAAAAATCTCCAACTATTGCCAATTTTACTCGATAGTTCGAGAATTTTTGAAGAATATCGCCAGCCATTTTGTTTTTTAAGTCGAAAAAATCGAAGGTAATGTTTTTCTCATGTAAAATAATGTTGTCAATGTCTTGATAATAAATATTTACTAAAATATCTAAAGCGTTTTGAACATTTTTTATAAGCAGTTCATCTGAAACAATTTCAGCTAATTTTATTCCGTTTATTTCCGAAATTATGATATCCATTTTGTTTTTTATAAAGTACAAATGTATCTATTTTTTTGTTTTAAATTAAATTGTGGAATTGTATAAAGGTGATAACTTTGTGAATTAATAATTTGTTTTATGGAGAATCAATTTTTGCTCGATAGAAATGTGGTTTTTCTTAATTTCGGTTCCTTTGGTGCATGCCCGAAGTCGGTTTTTGAGCATTATCAACAAATTCAGCTTGAAATAGAAAGAGAACCCGTGCAATTTATTGTAAAAACAGGCATTTATAAACTTAATGAAGCTCGAAAAAGACTGTCGGAATATATTGGTTGTGAAGCCGATGAAGTTGTTTATGTTACAAATCCTTCGTATGCAGTAAATACAATAGCTAAATCATTGGCTTTAAATGTTGGAGATGAGATTTTAAGTACAAACCTGGAATACGGTGCAATGGTTCGAACTTGGGATTATTACTGCGAAAGGGCAGGAGCTAAGTTTATCCAACAAGAAATTATGTTGCCAATAATTTCAAAAGTACATTTTTTGGATGATTTTTGGAAGGGTTATTCTCAAAAGACAAAAGCCATTTTTATTAGTCAAATTACAAGTTCAACAGCTTTGATATTACCCGTAAAGGAGATTTGTGATGAAGCCAAAAAGCGAGGATTAATAACCATTGTTGATGGCGCTCATGTGCCAGGTCATATTTCATTAAATTTAAAAGAGCTTAACGCTGATATTTATACTGGAGCTTGCCATAAATGGATGATGGCTCCTAAAGGTGCATCGTTTTTATACGTAAAAAAAGATTTTCAACACTGGGTTGACCCGCTTTTAATAAGTTGGGGATACAAAAGTGAGAATCCAAGTACATCGCAATTTATCGATTATCATCAAACCGCAGGTACTAGAGATTTTTCAGCCTTTTTATCCGTTCCATTTTGTATTGACTTTATGAAGCAACATAATTGGATTGAAAAATCTCAACATTGCCGAGAACTAGTTATAAAGAATGCCATTAGAATGAAAGAAATTTTCGGATTTACTCCAATTTCACCAATTACATCTGATTTTATTGGTCAGATGTTTAGCATCCCAATTATTGCAGAAAATGCCGAATTACTTCATGAAATTTTGTTTGAAAAGTTTAAAATTGAAATCCCGATAACCAATCTTAATGAAAAATTATTTATTCGTTTCTCGATTCAAGTTTTTAATGAACAGAAAGATTTAGATTACCTAATTTCTGTGTTACAAGAGCTTGAAAGTGAGAAAATAATTAGCTTTGACATTTAATTATAAAATTTGATTTTCCCAGCCGCAAACAACCACATTTTTAACAATAAAAAACCATGTTTAAAACGGGAAATATTAGTGTCGCCGTATACTCGTTCTTTATATCTGATAGGTAAATCAATAATTTTTAAATTGAGTTTATAGGCTCCGAAAATTAGGTCGAAGTCGCCGAAAGGATCGAAATCGCCAAAGAATTTTCGATTTTTGGTTAATCGGTTGTAATCTTCGCGAAACATAACTTTTGTGCCACAAAGAGTATCTTTAATGGGTTGTTCGAGCATCCATGAGAAGCCAATACTAAACATTTTATTGCCGAACATATTAAGTAAACGCATAGCATTTTTATCCATAGGATAAACCAGACGTGAGCCGTTAATAAAATCGCCTTTTCCACTAGCAATTGCTTCGTAGAACTTAGGAAGCATTTCGGGCGGAACCGTTAAATCGGCGTCTAAAATCATTAAAATATCTCCAGTTGCCATTGCATAACCTTTACGAACAGCATCACCTTTGCCTTTTCCATCTTGACGAGCAATTTTTATGTCGTAACGGTCGATGTATTTTTGTTGAATTTCCTGAATTTTAACCCAAGTATCATCTGTAGAATTTCCCTCAATAAAAATGATTTCAAGATGTTTGCCAAAATCTGGCATTCGTAATATCGCATTTTCAATGTTTCCACTTTCATTTCGTGCCGGAATAACGACTGTTGTAGAATATTTTTTGGAAACATCATCAGTGGTTGGTAATTGTCGAGCAAATAAAAAACGATTTAAACACAAGGCATTAAAACCTGGGAGAACGCCAATCACCTTGTTGAATAACCACGAAATTATTGGAATGTTATATGGAATTAGCATTTTTCGGGTGTGACGATAGGTTTCAAAGCCAGCCAAATAAAGTAAATTCATAATGTCTTTACCCGAAAGCCAGCTTTGATTAGGAGTTCGACGTTTTAAATGCAAAAACTCTGCGAAATGGATAAATGGTTCCCAAAAGGTGCTGTAATACGAAATAATGATTTTTGTTTGAGGGTGCGAAACATTTTTCAGTTGTTTAAAAACCAATTCAATATCATCAAGAACGCCAATAATGTTTGATAAAATTATGACATCAAATTTTTCATCAAGTTGTAAATTTTCAGCTTCCATTACCTTAAAATCTACATCAGGAAATTGCCCATTAGCTTCGTTAATCATTTTTTCAGAAAAATCGATTCCAAGTTTTCGATTGCCTTTCACATTTGCAATAAGCTCACCAGTTCCACAGCCGATTTCTAAAACCGAATATTCGTCGTGAATAAAGTAGTCGCAGTATTTTGTAATTGAATTCCAGTAATAAGCTTTAGACTTTCTATATTTAATTCTCGATTGTGCCTGATTGTCAAAATAGCTTTTTATAGTATTAATGTTCATTAAAATTTTCTTTAGTAATTGATTTGAATTAAAGTTGCTGGTTCGGTGGTACCAATCGTGTGAACTTCTTTATAAATATTAGGATATTTCAGCTGTACAAAGTATATGAAACGATGTAAGGTAGTAATTATATCGCCTGTATTTGCTGATGGGTTTTTACGCAAGCTTGCTAAAATAAAATATTTTATTTTATTGGTTCTCAATTCTTCTATCATTAAATCGGGATTGTGAATAGCAAAACTCCAATTATCTTTTAAAAATGTTTTGATTAAACCACTAATATCATTTTCAAATTCAATGCCCAATTGGTTGCCTAAATTGATAGTGGAATCTTTGTATTGCTCAGGCACTAAATAAACTGCTAACACTTTGTTGCCTATCATTTGGTTAGAATCGTTCATTAATGAGGAATTGATAAAAACATAAGAGAATTGCGACATTTGTCGATGAAACTGCTGCTCTTGTGGAGAACTTCCCATTTGAATAATATTTGCTGTTATAGGAACAAATCCACTTTTTTTATTCAGCGATAATAAAAAGGTATCTGGATCCATGGTGGGAACGTTATACATCCCATAAAATCCTCTACCTGAGTAAACAAAGGAAATTTCTGGCTTACGGCAAGCAACCATGTCTTCTTCGGGAATGTTTTCGGCAACCCATTCACTCATTTTGATAAAGTTAACCCAGTCGGGTGTCATTCCGTAAAATCTGTTTCCACTAAGATTTGCTTGAAGCGTTTTACTATGTTTTTCAACTTTTGATAACACTCGAGGAAACGATGCGAAAAATATAATTAAGAATGGTAAAAGATAAATGATTTGGAATTTTTTCGTCCATTTTAATTGCAATAGATAATAAAAACCTGTATAAATTGAAATTATTAATAATGGGAAATATGGAATAATTAATCGAGGTTGATCCCAGTGTTTTTGAACTGCCAAAAAAGTAACTACTGACATAAATCCAGTATATAAAATGGTGAAATACAGTGGTTTATTTTTTCTAATTACTGATATTAATGCCCAAATTACAAGTATATATACTAATATTGTAAGTTTTGGAGTTATTTGAGGCATATCTTCGGGTTTTAATCCGATAAAAACAAAAAGATGTTTCGATAAATAAAGATTTGAATTATCGATAAAGCGTTGAAAAAGTCCTGCAATATCTTCGGTGCCTTTGGCAGGATTGTAAAAATCCTTAAGCATTAAACCGGATGCTTGATTTGAAAATTGAGCACCTTCGGTATGAAAAAACAATTTTTTTAGTATTTCAAAAGGCATTAATACAGCAATTATTGCCCCCAAAGTGTAAATTGATTTTTTCCATTCAAGGTTTAAAAGGAGGTAGCCAATTAGTGCTATTGCTGCACCTATACCCACATTACGAGTCCATATTATAGAAAAAATTATTAATCCAAGCCAAATATAATTTTTAAACGATTCTTTTATTGATTTTTTGTCTTCATTTATATCAATTAAATATTTGAAAACAAGCCATAAGAAAATCGATTGAAGCAACATGAAAAAACCTTCGCTATATGTTTGACTTGAAAAGTAGAGTAGGGAAGTAGAAACAGAAATTGTTAAAAGGGCAGGATAAAGGATAGATGAAGGTATGCGTTTATTGAATGCTTTGTGAAGAAAATAGTACTGTCCTAAAATAGAAGCCAGAGATAAAAGTTTTAGCAAGCTAACTTTCACGCCAAAAATCAAAACAAAAAAACTTAGTAAAATTGGATACAAAGGTCCTTGAAAACTTGGAAATGTGCCGTGGTGAATAAACTCGTATGCTCTAACAATATATGCCGAATCGTCTCCACCATCACTTACACGCATGTCAAATAACAAAAGAGCAAAAAGTAAAGTCATCCCAAATCCAGTCCAAAAAAATATTTTTGAATACTTTGTGAAAAAACGATCTAATGTTTCTAGTAAACTTCTACTTGGAGCATGATTAACTATCCCTTGAGTTGGTTTATTTTTAGTAGTAATATTTTGTTTTTTTGGTTTTTGAATCTGCATAGGATTTTTTTTTACAAACTTACGAATTTTGTTTAAATGTTGTTTGAAATTTTTGTAGTTAAAAGTGCTAACGTAAAACAGTTTTATGGATAAACATAATATTATACGATACAAATCGAAAAATATTATAATAATATGTGATTTAAATCGAAAAAAATAATAATATAATGCGACTAAAATCGAAGTTAGTTATAATTATTTTCAAATTAAGTCGTGGTTTTGTGATAAAGAGTAATATTTTAAGTGAATTACTATTTAGGATTTATTAAATTCTATTTTTATAACTTAAAAACTGTTCATAATTTTCGGGAGTGATAATTTCTTCGGATTTTGGGTTATATGATTTTGAGAAGGTTAGTGGGATTTTCATTTTACTTTTAGAGTTCCATTTAAATTCATAAGCAGAAAGTTCTCCATTATTTTCCTCAACATAATCAATTTCTTGCTGTTGAGTAGTCCTCCAAAAATATGATTTTGTTTCACTGTCGTTATTAAAATTTAATTTAAATCGTTCGCTAATTAAATAATTTTCCCACAATGCACCAACGTCTGTTCGTTGACTTAAAGGAGAGTAATTTCCGATTATAGCATTTCGAATTCCATTATCCCAAAAGTATATTTTTTTACTTTTTCGGAGTTCATTTCGAACATTTTTGCTATAGGATGTTAACTTAAAAATGATAAATGACTTTTCTAGAATGTCAATATATTTCTCGATAGTCCCTTTGTCTGCATCTAGCATATTTGATAATTCGTTATAAGAAACTTCATTTCCAATTTGCAAAGCTAATGCTTGAGTAAGTTTTTCAATTAAAACTGGTTTTTTAATGCTTTCGATGCTTAATACATCACGATAAAGGTAGCTTGATGCTAATGATTTTAATAGTACTTTTTCATTGCCATTATTGATTACAATTTCTGGATAGGACCCAAACACTAAACGATGTTCTAACATTCTTTTTTCGTTTAAAACGCCGTATTTATTTACTAATTCCGAAAAACTAAACGGAAATAAAATAAAATCAATTTTTCTTCCAGTCATCGACTCCTTTGTGTAGTTCGCTATATCAAAAGAAGATGAACCGGTAACGATTAGTTGAACATCTTTTAAATTGTCGCTTATCAACTTTACAATATTTCCAATTTCAGAGATCTTTTGAGCTTCATCAATTACTACAAATTCGTGGTTGCCAATCATGTTTTTTAATTGCACAGAGCCTACATTGTCAAACATTCTGCGAACATCAGGCTCATCTCCATTAAAAACTATTGTTTTATTTCGCTTCAATTTTGTAAGTTGGTTAGTTAGTGTGGATTTACCAACTTGACGTGCTCCATAAATAATGATAGTTTTCTTTAGTGAAAATAATTTTTTAATTTGTTTTTCGATAGTGCGATTAATCATAATAATCATTTTTTTTACAAAAATAAACAAAAAACAGTAATAAAAAATGATTTAAATCGAAAAAAATCATAATAAATTAAGATTTAAATCGAAAATAAACATAATAATAATAGAAAAAAATCGAAAATTAATATAATAAAATAAGAAAAAAATCGAAAAAATATATAATGTTTAACTGCTCAATTTCCCCTTAATTTTGATTTAAGGGAGAAAAAAACATTACAAAAAAAGCTATCGAATTTCGATAGCTTTTTTTATTCCGTAGTTACGAACTACTTTTTCTTTTCAGGATAAAGTACCGCACGAACGTAGTGGTCTTTTTTCACAAATTTTGTAACAACATTTTGAATATCTTTTGAAGTAACCGCTTTAACCCTGGCTTCAAAATCACTTACGTTCAATTGGTCGCCGTTAAAGTAAGTATCCGAAATTTTATTTAACCAAAATTTATTGGTTTTAACATCGGTCTCACGTTTTCTAAGTGTTTGTTCTTTCACTTTATTCAAAGTAACCTCATCCACACCATTCTTTTGGAAATCAGCAATAATTTTCATTACTGCTTTGGTAAGTTTATCCGCATTTTTAGGCGAACAACCAAATAAAACCATTAAAGTGTAACTTGAAGTTGGATATTTTTCAACTTGTAATTGGGTTTGTGGAGAGTATACACCACTCATTTTTTCGCGAATTACTTCAATAAGTTTGATGGACAAAGCTTGTTCAAACATATTCATGTACAAATTGTTTTCCTGGCTCCATTCATAATCACTACTAAAAATCATACCCACCATACTTTTATCTTCGGTTCCTCTACGAACTTCTACATTTTTAGTAGTTGATGGGAATTTGTTAAATACATCTTTAAAGGTTTCCTCACGATTAGTATTTGGCAAATTGCCAATATATTTTTCAATCATTGGAAGAATTTCATCAACTTTGAAACTACCTACAAAGAAAAATGTGAAGTCGCCAGCATTTTTAAAACGATCGGTATAAATTCCCCATACTTTGTCCAAATTAGCTCGTTTAATAAAAGCTTCATCTGGTATTGCTACTTGACGAGGGTCGTTTTGAGTAGAGGTTTTCAAAAGAGTATCAATCATGGCATACATAGGATTATTTCCTAAAAGTTTTAATTGATTAGTCATTTCCGAAACTACGGATTCAAAAGCATCTTTATCTTTTCGTGGAGCATCAAAATACAAATAAGTAAGTTGTAGCATGGTTTCAAAATCCTTCACACTACTATTACCCATAAAACCTTCTTTCACTTGGTCGATAAAAGGATTGATGCTAATTTTTTTGCCTTTAAGTTTTTTGCTTAATTCTGTGTTGTCGAATTGACCTAAACCAGCACGGTCAACAATAGTAGTTGCAAGCATTGCTGAAGGAAAATCTTCGGCTTTTGTTAAACTAAATCCTCCTTGTGAATGAGCATACATTAAAATTTCATCATTTTTATATTCCGTTGGTTTAAAAACAACCTTAACTCCATTTGATAAAACAATTTCAGTAATTCCCATCTCTTTGTTTTCGGTACGTTTTGTAACAGTTGCTGGATTAAGCACTTTGGTTACTAGAGGTTCGGGTTTAAAATTATCAACATAAGGTTGAACTACTTTTAATTGAGCATTATTTAAAATGGTTGAAATTTCTTTTTGGTTAGGTATTTTAATGCCAGTTTTTTCGGGTCCAGTAACAATAACTACCTGATTTTCGGGAGTTATCCATTTTTTTGCTAATCCATTAATTTCGTCTAAAGTAATATCATCTAATAATTTTTTAACAAAATTAAATTCGTTTTTAGCACCTGGAATTGGTTCCTTAGTAAGAAAATGTTGTACATACTCGTTAGCAAAGTTTGCCGATTCGTTTTTATCCACTTCATTAGCACGTTGTTCATAATTGCTCAACATTTCTTCTTTTGCTCGGTCGAACTCGGTTTGAAGAAAACCAAATTGTTTTACACGTTCGTTTTCTTTAATTAACGTTTCGAGTGCTTTATCTATTTGATTTTCCTTAGCTATTGCATAAGACATGTATGCCTCCATAGTACGAGCTAGAAATCCTTCATATCCAGTGTATGCATTCACAAATGGGCAATCTGGTTTTTGTTGAATTTCATTCAATCGAGCATTAAACATTGAGCTATATAACGAAGCCATTAAATAGTCGCGGTAATCGGCAATAGTTTTCTTTTCTTTTGCTTTGTGTTTGATTAAATAAATAATCATATTATTTGTAGCTTCCTTGTCCGTAACAACAGCAATAAGGGGGTCTTTATTTCCGGCTACTTCGTATAATACTTTTTCGCGTGGATTTTCACGTTTTGGTAGAGCACCAAACAATTCTTTAATTTTTGCTTCTGCTTTGTCTAAGTCAACGTCTCCAACAACAATAATTGCTTGTAAATCGGGGCGATACCAATCGTGATAAAAGTTACGTATTGTTTCGTGTTTAAAGGTTTTTAATAGTTCGGGTAATCCAATAGGTAATCTATCAGCATAGCGTGATTGATAAAAGGCTGTTGGGAACCATTTTTTTCTCATTCTATCGTCGGCACCTAAACCCATACGCCACTCTTCTAAAATGATACCTCTCTCATTATCGATTTCTTTTCCATCTAAGGTTAAAAAAGAAGCCCAGTTTAATAACACTTGGTATCCTTTATCAACAAATTCTTGATTGTCGGAAGGAATATTTAACGAGTATACTGTTTCATCAAATCCTGTATAAGCATTTAAATCACCACCAAAACGCATTCCTATGGATTGTAAATAACTAACTAATTGATTTTTAGGAAAATCCTTAGTTCCATTAAAAGCCATGTGTTCGGTAAAGTGAGCTAAACCCTGTTGGTCATCATTTTCTTGCATTGAACCAGCATTTACTGCTAAACGCATTTCAACGCGTTTTTCGGGTTTTCCATTTTTGCGAATATAATAAGTTAAGCCATTTGGTAATTTTCCTATTCGAACATTTTTGTCAACAGGAATTTCGGCATTTAAATTCATTTTTTGAGCTGATGCAATTCCCAAAAAGAGAAAAGCGATAATCCCAAAAAGTAACATTGATTTTTTCATACTTAATTGTTTTTTGTTTATTGGTAAAGGTTAATATAATTCAAGTCCAAATTGTTTTTTAAAATTACCTATATCAGGGTTATTTAAAATAAAATACTTTAATTTATCTTCATCTGTATATATAAATTCCTTTGTTTCGTCCGTTTTTTCACCCTCAATTAATTCAATTTTAAAATTTCGATTTTTTAATGATTCTCGAAATTTTGTTTGAATTGCTTGTAACGATTCGAGTAAATTTTGTTGTATTAGCTGATTGCCAGTAACAACTTGTAAAACATCATTTTCGGGTATAAATTTGAGTGGAAAATTTATAATTAGACCGGGATAGGGCGAGTCTTTAAGAACAAGTGTTATGGTTTCTTCCCATAATTTATAAACTTCTTCTTCACTTATTTCTTTTTTTAGTTCCAAACTCGACTCTGATACAATAGAAGTATCAGGTATATTTTTAATTTGTTCTTTTAAACTTTTTAAAGATATCATTTCGCCTTGTAAACTTTTATTACTAAGATAATTGTCGGGCTTATTATCTTTCATTGAAAAATCGTCCTTAACGTTGTCTTTTGTAATAGAAGTTTCGTATTTTGGTTGAGAAATTGTTTTTGGGATGCTATCAGATGAATAATTACTGTTTAAATTCATTCCCGAAGCTTGATTTGGTTTATTTAAATTAGTATTATCATAAATTTCTGGACGATTCCCTTTATTGTTATTTGAATCGTTTAATAAACACATTTGCATCAGGGCAAGTTCCACTATCAAACGTTTATTGTTGCTTTCACGATATTGAACATCACATTTGTTAGCAATATCGAGCATTCTAATAAAAATTTGAGTAGGCAGTATTTTGGCTTGATTAATATATTTCAATTTTACTTGGTCACTCACTTCAATTAGTTTAACAGTAACCTCGGTTTGAGCCATAATTAAATTTCGGATATGACTGCTGAGCCCTAAAATAAAATGCTGTGGATCGAAACCGCGATCGATAATTTCTTCGAGTAACAACATTGATTCTTTCATATTATTTGAAGCTACGAAATCAATTATTCTAAAAAAATAATCGTAATCAAGTATGTTTAAATTTGCAATTACATCATGATAAGTGAGGTTTTTTCCCGAAAAACTAACCATTTGATCAAAAATGCTTAACGCATCACGAAGTCCACCATCAGCTTTTTGAGCAATCATGTGTAAAGCTTCCTCATCAGCTGTTACATTTTCAGAGTTTGCTACATATCTAAGATGTTTAGCAATATCTTCCACTGTTATTCTTCGAAAATCAAAAATTTGACAACGAGATAAAATGGTAGGAATAATTTTATGTTTTTCGGTAGTAGCTAAAATAAATTTTGCATAAGGAGGTGGCTCTTCGAGTGTTTTCAAAAAAGCATTAAATGCACTTGATGATAGCATGTGAACCTCATCAATAATATATACTTTGTATTTTCCACCCTGAGGAGGTATTCTAACTTGATCGACAAGTTCCCTCATTTTTTCAACTGAGCTATTTGATGCAGCATCGAGTTCGTAAATACTCATTGAAGCATTTTTATCAAAACTTAAACATGAATCACATTCGTTACAAGGTTCACCCTCAGGTGTTAAACTCTTGCAATTTAATGCTTTAGCTAAGATGCGAGCACACGTAGTTTTTCCAACTCCTCGAGGTCCACAAAATAAAAAAGCTTGAGCTACTTGATTATTTTTAATAGCATTTTGAAGAGTTTTAGTTATTGATTCTTGACCAACAACGGTATTAAACTCGGTTGGGCGATATTTTCGGGCTGATACAATAAATTGTTCCATGATTATAATAATTGTTCAAACTTCAAAAATACACAAATTACAAAAACACTCATGCCTTATTATATATTTTAAACAAAAATAAGATTTCAATAATAATCTCAATTTATTTTTAGATAAACAAACCAAATAAAGCTATGAAAAGCAAAATAGTAACGACTTCAAACTACTTAATTAAAAAAAATATTTTTTAAACTTGCAAGAAAGTTTTATAGGAATTCCTTTTTGTTCTTTGAATTTTCTATTTTTGTAAAAAAAAATCGATAATTATGGCAATAGAAATTAATGGAAAATTAAATCAAATTTTACCAATTCAAAGTGGAAGTGGTCGCAATGGAGAATGGAAAAAACAAGAGTTTATAATTGAAACGGACGACCAATTTCCCAAAAAAATATGTATGAATTTATGGGGTGATAAAGTTGAGGACATGAAAAATTTTGCAATAGGTCAGCCAATTAAAGCATCTGTAAACATCGAATCACGCGAATTTAACGGTCGTTGGTATACCGATATAAGGGCATGGAAATTAGAAAGTTTGAATCAATCTGCCAATGTTAGCAATGCTCCAATCGTAGCCTCTGCCTCCCCAGTTGATCCAGAATTTTTCAATTCATTAGTAAGTGAAAACGAGGGTGATGACTTGCCATTTTAAACAAAATCATGGATAAACCCTACGGTATTTCATATTTACCATTAATACCACTCCGGAAAGAGCCATCGCACCGTTCGGAAATGGTATCACAGTTGCTTTTTGGCGAAATATTTTCAGTTCTTTACTTTGAAAATGATTGGATTAAAATTTCATTAGCATACGATAATTATCAGGGCTTTGTTGAAAATAAGCAGGTACAGCTTATAAGCACCGAAGAATTAAAGGATTTTAATCACGAATGCTGGGGGATTACAAAATCACCCGTTTCTATTATTATAAAAAATGATTCTCAAAATGGTACTGTTATTCCTGCTGGTAGCATGTTGCCTGTTAATGGTAAAATAAGTTTTGGTAATTTTTCGTATAACTATTCACCAAACATTGTTCAATTAAATAACAAATTTGAAAACGAAGAATTATTAAGAGAAGAAATTATAAAAACTGCCTTTAAATTCACAAATGCACCTTATTTATGGGGTGGAAAAAGTTGTTTAGGGTTTGATTGTTCTGGATTTTCTCAAATTATTTTTAAATTAAATGACATTAAACTATATCGAGATGCTTCAGAACAATCAAATCAGGGCAATCATATTGGGTTTATTGATGAAGCTAAAACAGGCGATTTGTTTTTCTTTGGTCCACCTAACGAAAATATCACACATGTAGGAATATACATGGGAAACGGGTTTATTATTCATGCTTCTGGGCATGTTCGTATTGACACGGTTGATCATTTCGGAATTTTTGATCAACAAACGCAAACTTACACACACCAACTTCGATTGATAAAAGATGTAATTTCAAAATAAACCTATAATTTTAATAAAAGCATGAATAGCAAATTGGTTTATTTAAGAGCACTTGAACCCAACGATATTGAGCTATTGTATAAATGGGAAAACGATCCTGAAGTGTGGGATGTTAGCAATAATTTAGCTCCATTTTCAAAACACACACTAATGGAGTATATAAATTCTGCTCATTTAGACATTTATACAGTAAAACAACTCCGTCTGATTATAGTTAACTCCGAAACAAATGTTTCTATTGGTGCTATCGACTTTTTTGATTTTGACCCACAACATCAGCGAGCAGGGATTGGCGTACTAATTGACAAAGATTTTAGACGAAATGGGTTTGCTTTTGAAGCCTTAAAAATTATGATAAAATATGCTTTTCAAAATTTGAAATTACACCAACTTTATTGTAATATTTCGGTTAACAACGAATCTAGTTTAAGACTTTTTAAAAAAGCTGGATTTTTAATTTGTGGAACCAAAAAAGATTGGAACAACATTAAAGGAAAATGGGAGGATGAACACCTCTTGCAATTAATAAATAAAAGTATTATGTACTCAAAAAATTAATGTTTTATGGCTAAAAAAAGTAAATGGAAAAAGTACTTAAGTTTTGCTTTTATTCTAATATTAGTTTTAGTTGCTAGTGTAATTGCTGCAGTTTGGTTTATTGTTTTTAAACCAAATGTTTCTGTTAAGTCAGATACTTTTTTATATGTAAAAACTGGAAGTTCATTTCAAAATGTAATAGACTCTTTGGAGAAAAACAATATTATTGAAAACACTAAAACTTTTTTATGGGTTGCTGAGCTGAAAAAATACTCTAACAAAATTAAACCTGGAAAATATCTCATCAAACCAGGCATGAACAATAATGAATTAGTTAACATGCTTCGTTCTGGCAATCAAGTTCCTGTAGTAATTGAATTTAATTCAATACGAACAGCTGAACAACTTGCTGGAAGAATTTCACAACAAATTGAAGCCGATTCATTAAGTATAATTACAATATTATACGACACAACATACCTCAATTCAAAAGGATTTGACCAATTTAATAGGATAAGCGTTTTTATTCCAAATACATACGAAATTTGGTGGAATACTTCGGCACAACAATTCTACGATAAAATGCTTAACGAATATAAAAAATTCTGGAATGAAAGCAGAATGCAGAAAGCAAAGAATTTAAATTTAACACCAAATCAAATAATAGCATTAGCATCTATTATAGAGCAAGAAACAGCAAAAAATGATGAAAAACCTAGGGTTGCTGGAGTATATATAAATCGTTTAAAATTGAAAATGCCACTACAAGCCGACCCATCTTTGATTTTTGCTGCAGGTGATTTTTCTATTCGCAGGGTTCTGAATTCATTAAAGGAAATTGAATCACCATATAATACTTATAAATATGCAGGACTACTGCCAGGTCCGATATGTATCCCCTCGATAAGTAGTATTGATGCTGTTTTGAATGCCGAAAATCATAATTTTGTTTATTTTTGTGCTAAAGACGATTTTTCGGGTTATCATAATTTTGCTGTAAATTATAACGATCATTTAATCAATGCTCGAAAATATCAAGCAGCTTTGAATCGAAGAAAAATTATGAAATAAAAAAAAGGCTAATATTAATTGAATATTAACCTTTTAAATATTGTAATAAAAGTTTATTTTTTCATTGGACAAATTGGCAACACTTCTTTCCCCCACAACTCATTGATAACTTGAGCTAAAGAAGTATACATTGCAGATAAACCACATAATATCCCAACATAGCCAGCCCAAATGTGAATTTCATGAATTTCGGTAAAATAAGCTAATGCCAATAAATAGAAAAGAGCAATCAGTAAGCCAAAAACAACTTGAAGGGCTCTATTTAACTTAAAGGTTCCTATAAACATTACTGTAGAAAACACACCCCACAACAACAAAAACCACCCCATTTCGGGATGAGTTGGTGCTATTGATTGTGCAACTGTTGGAAAAATTGATGGTAAAACCCAAATACTAACTAATGAAATCCAAAAGAAACCATAGGCTGTAAATGCTAATGTTCCAAAGGTGTTATTTTTTTTCCATTCCATAATTCCAGCAATAACTTGAGCAATCCCTCCAACGAAAATACCCATAGCTAAAATAATACTAGTTTTGTTGGTTATTCCTGCATTTGCTAAATTTAATAATACGGTGGTCATACCAAAACCAAGAAGTCCAATTGGAGCAGGATTTGATGTTGTATCGACCATTTTCATGTTTACGGTTTCTTGCATGTTTGTTTATTTTTTTGTTTATTTGGCAAAAATAATCAGGTTTTTAACATTTCCAAAAATATTTAAAAAACAAAGATTTATCTTTCAATTAAATATTTAGTTTTTTATTTCACGAAAAATCAACGTATTAAAATAAAAACGCTTTAAAATAGACTAAGCATTTTAAAGCGTTTATATTAACATTATAGGTGTTTTTACTTTTTAACCTCGTAGAAACATCTTTTTGGTGAGTAAATTTTATTTTCGACAACTAAGGTTTTAAAAATTTTATCAAGCTCTTTTTTATCGATGCCTGTTTTTTCGGCAACTTCACCAGGTCGAACAGGACCACCCATTTCGGTCATTGCATTTAATACTTTTTCTTTTTGTTCCATAATTTTATGATTTAAATTAGAAATTTGTAACAAACAATATGGTGTTTAGTTTATTTATGAGATAAATTAAATATATTAGAACGAATATGTTAAAGCACATAAAACTCGTAGGTTTTTTACTTCATTAATTTTTGCAGCAGGATATAGGTCAGATTCGTTTTGCACTATGCCTAAGCTATTTCGTTTATTTCCGTATGCAGCAACAGTATATTCAGCTTCAAACGAAAACTGTGTTTTTCCTCTAAAAAACTGAACTCTAGGTGCTACTCTATATATATAAGCAATATCGGGATTTCGAGAAAAATAAGTAGCTGTAGAATTCCAATTTTGGATATTTTTAGTGGAGCCAAGATTTTGTTCATACCCTCCAAAAATACCAAACGCAAAATTTTCAGACTTTTTATATCCTAAATCAATCCAAGCAGAAGCAACATCAAGCGTAGTATATTCCCAATCTCCTCTGTCTGGCACATCGGTACCATAATATCGCACTGCGTAACCACCTAACATTAGTTGATTATACATGTTTTGCCCATAAACTCCTTTAATTTTGGCTTCAAATTTTGATGATTTCAATTTAACAAATGCCGTTACTGCCTTGGAAGTAATAGTTTTTGAAGTAACGATATTACTATCAGTGGTAATTCTAGGACGGAGAGTTTTATA